>JANXMD010000070.1 GCA_025354845.1 Verrucomicrobiota bacterium
AAGGATGCGGGCCGCGATCATTGGGGCAGGGCGGGTTCGCTGCTGTTCGCCGGAGCCGGGGTGCAGGCGGGCAAGGTCATCGGGGCGACCGATCGGAACGGAGCCTTTGTCACCGATCGTCCGGTGCGTCCCGCAGATGTAAGTTACACGGTTTACGACGCCCTTGGCATTGATCCGCGCAAGATCCTTCGGACTCCCGAGGGCCGCCCGGTGGAAATCCTCGATCAGGGCAGCGCGGTCAACGAGCTGTACGGTTGATTGGGTGGCTGAAGGCACCTTCTTCATTTTCTTCGCACCGCATGCGCGCCCGCCGGCTGTTTCTCTTCGTTGCCCTACTGCTGGGGTCGTCCGGAGGCGTTGTCCTTCGCGCTGAGGAGAAGAAATCAGCCGCTCCTCCCGAGCCGCCTAAGCCCTTGGTCACGATGCCGCTGGGAGTGATTGCCGGGCGGACCAACACCCTGGTCCTTCGCGGGCTTCGAGTGAAAGAGGCCACCAACGTGGTTCTCGACGGATGGAGTCGTCCGCTGCCGGTGGTCGTCCGAAAGCGGGAGGATGCAAAGCCGCCGGATGGATTGCCCGCCGCCCGCGCCGGGGATCAGCAATTGGAGATCGAGGTATTCGTTCCCGCCGCGGCAGTTGGGGCGACCAGCCTGGCGTGGAAGGTTAGCGGCACGAATGGCGTCGGGACGCTGAACGGAATTCCGGTGCTTTCTGCCGAGGAGTGGATCGAGGCTCGTGAACCGAACGGCGGCTTTTCGGAAGCGCAGACGCTCAAGGTCGGCCAAACCGTTCGAGGAACCTTGGAGAAGACGGGGGATGTGGACGTGTTCCGGCTGGAAGTGGCGGTCGGAGCCAGGCTTCACGCCGAGATTCGTGCGAGCCGGATCGGTTCGACGCTGGATGCAATTCTTACGCTGTACGACGAGCATGGTTCGTTGTTGGCCTCGAACGATGATGCGTTGGATCAGGACCCGGCTCTGGATCACACCGTGTCGACTGCAGGTCCGCTGTTTGTGGTGGTCACCTATGCCAACGAAAAGGCGTCCAAGACCCACGGGTACCTGCTTCGGGTGGAGGCGGTGAAATGACCGGCAAGGCGACGTGGACCGCCCGTGTCACGCTGTTCTGTTTGGTGTCACTCTGGAGGGGGACGGCAGAGCCGGTTTCGTTTTCGCGCGAGGTGACGCCAATTCTCGAGCGCTCCTGCGTGGCCTGCCATCAGCCGTCCAAGCTCAAGGGAGGACTCGATGTCACCACCTTCAAGGCCATCGGTGCCGGCGGCAAACATGGTCCGGTGTTAGTGGCCAAGGCGGCGACGACAAGCCGGATGGTCAGTCAGGTCAAGGGTCCCAAGCCGGAAATGCCCCCTGAGGGAAAGTCGCTGACCGAAGCCGAGATCGGGGTGCTGGAGCGTTGGATTGCCGAAGGGGCCGTGGACGACACCCCGGTGGACACGACACGGACTCCCGCTCCAATCCGCTACGAAGGCCGCCCTGTCTTGACGACGCTGGCGTGGTCCCCGGATGGAAAGTTCCTTGCGGTGCCCGGCAATGGTGAGGTGTTTCTGATTTCGAGCGATGCCCTGGTGGTGACGTTCCGATTGCGTGGGGCCGCGTCACGCGTTGAATCGCTCGCCTATTCGCCGGATGGATTGTCGCTCGCGGTGGCGGCCGGGACCCCGAGTCGCTTTGGGGAACTTCAGATCTGGAATCCAACCACCGGGGAGCTACGAAAATCGGTGCGGGTCGGAGGCGATTCCCTCTTTGGCGCGGCCTGGTCGCCTGACGGGACCCGGGTGGTGGTGGGCGGGGCAGATCGGACCGTCCGCATCATTGAGGTGGCCTCAGGGCGCGAGTGGATGCGCTTTGATCAGCACACCGACTGGGTGTTCGGCGCCTGCTTCACCCACGACGGTTCTCGGGTGGTCTCCGCGAGCCGGGACCGATCCATGAAGCTGATCGACGCGGTGACCGGACGTTTGATCGACGAGGTGTGTCGTCCCAACGAACCACTGCTCGGGCTGTTGTTGCATCCGAAGGACGACGTGGTGGCCGCGATAGGCGGCGAGTATCGAATCCGGGTGTACAAGGCGATTCCCAAGCCGGAGAACCAGGATCCGAATGCCGATCCCAACTTCGTGCGCGAATACGACGGATACGAAGGCGGGACGACTGCGGCGGCCTACAGCGGAGACGGAAAGTGGATCGCAACCGCGGGAGCGACCGCGGGGGAGGTGCGGGTCCACGAGGCGACGACAAGCAGACGCAAGGCCGTCCTGCGCGGACATGAGGGCGTGGTGTTCGGGCTTGCCTTCAGCCCCGACGGCCGACGGTTGGCCTCCGCGGGCGAAGAAGGGTTGGTGCGGGTCTTTGACTGGGAAAAGGAAGCCCTGATCGCCGTGTTCGATCCGGTGCCTCGACCGAGCGGTCCCTGAACCGCAGCGCAACCGCGCCAAACCGAACACCGGAATCATCGCGTGGGCAGCCGAAAACAGGCGGCTTCACGATCGTGACGCACCAGCAGGAACTCGCCGACCAGTGCGGGAGGGTTCCACGTCTTCCCCTCCAAAACCCGAAACCGGGCGCATTCTCCCAGGCCTTCCGGAGTGGGATCCAAGAGTACCACTTCCCCGGATTCAGTCGTCACCAGCACGAGGTCTCCCACCTGCAGCTGTTGTCCGTGCCCGTAGCGTCCGTTCTTCCAGATCCGCTCGCCATCGCTCATCCGGATGCAGGCGAAGACGCCGTCATCCAGTCCGTAGAGAAATCCGTTTCGAACCAGGAGATTCGAGAATTTGGCCTTCATCCGAATGCTTCGCCAGAGCGGCTTGACTGACCAGTCACCCGACACGGCTCGCTGAACCTCGAGCAGTTCGGATCCGAAGCCGTATCCAGCGGAGACCAAAACGTGGTGGTCATCGACTTGCACCGGGCTCGACACATTGGGGATCCTTGCGGTCGGTCGGGACCACAGCACCCGCCCGTTGGCCGGATCATGCCCGGCGATACCGACGTGGCTGAACATGACAATCTGCGTCATGCCATCGAGGCTCAGTCGGGTCGGCGTGCTGTAGCCGACCGGATCGTTTCCGCCCGCCCAGACCCGGCGTCCTGTGAGCTTGTCGTAGGCGACGAGGGACGCGCCGGCAGGCCCGCCGGCGGCAACCACGATCCAGTCTCCATGCAGGAGTGGCGACGCGCTGTAGCCCCATTCCGGCTGGCCGGATCCGGCATCGCGCAGCAAGTTGACCTGCCAGAGCCGGCTTCCGTCCCGTCGAGCGACGCAGGTCAGGAATCCTGTAGCTCCGGTCGTCCAGCAATGGTCTGCGTCGAGGGTGGGAACCGTTCGGGGACCAGTCCCGGCCGAAGCGTTCTCATAGCGTGCTGGATAGCGGTGTACCCAGCGAAGTTCCCCGGTTTGCAGCGTGCGACAGACGATCGCTTCGTCCGCGCCTTGTTGTTCCAAAGTGATGGCGTCCGTGCCGGCGACGGCAAATCCGGCCCAGCCCTCGCCGACTGGGATTCGCCAGAGTTCTTGCGGCGGTTGTTGGGTCCAGTTGGTTGCTAGGAGGGGACCTGTGAGGATGCCGTTTCCTTGCGGTCCCAGGAATTGAGGGAAAGCCGCCAGACTGGAGACGCCAGGGGAGGTCGAGCTGGTGTTGGTGGCCGGCAAACTCGGCAGCGGATGCGGGGTGACCAACGGACGACGGACGGCCGAAGCCCAGCGGAATTCGAGGTTGGGGAGGCGGTTGCCATCGATGCCTCGGACGCGAACGCAGGCCCAAAAGAGTCCGGCAGCCGCACTCAGGAAAACCATTCCGAGAATCCGGGAACGCCAGCTCAAGCGGGAGAGGACCAGCCACCAGACGAGCATCGCCGGCGCCCAAACGCGGAGGACACTGGCGGAGTGCTCGACTTTGAATTGGGTGTCGTAGTCGCGAAAAATCCAGATTTGGGCCAGCCGCACCGCGGCGATGGCGAGCAGTATCCCGGCTGGCCAAAGCCTCGGTCCGGGAGTCGGTCGAACCGTTGGGATTTGGTTTGGAGAGGGAGCCATAAGGGCGGGTGCTCGGGGCTTTCGCGGGTCCAGTTCACCTTGGTCCGTTGCGCCTCAGGGGCCAGTCCAAAGCGGGCCGTTACTAGTCGCAGTTCACCCCAAAGAGCAATGCCTGTTTCCCACAAAAAGAGCTGCGCCCGCGGGCGGTATCGACCTACCTTCCTCCTGCCGCCTTTGAGAACCGGGTGGAGTCTTGTCCGGGCGTGGGGCCTGTGACGTCAAATGCTGTACCGATTGAACCCTGAGTAACATGCCCGTGATTTTTTCAGGGCTCTTGAAGCCCGAATACCGGGCCCGTCCTTCGCAGCTGTTCCGGCGAGCGTGGCGCGGCCTGCGTGCATCACCGCCGACCGTCTGTGTTCGGCTTCCCTGGGGAACGGATCTGGAGATCAATCCCGAGGAGACGATCGGTCGGCAAATCTACATGATGGGTGTCTTCGACCTGTCGGTTTCGGAAACGCTCTGGCGCCTCACCGAGGCCGGAACCACGGTCTTCGACGTGGGAGGGAACATCGGCTACACGTCGAGTATCCTCACCCGCGCTGTGGGACCGCAGGGGAAGGTCCACGCCTTTGAGCCTCATCCCGAGGTGGCTTCCAAGTATCGCGCCAATGCTCGGCGTTGGCCGGTGCCGCCGAATGCAACGGTGACCCTGCACGAAATGGCCCTGGGTCGCAGCAGCGGCACGATCGACCTGTGCATGCCGGAGGGGTTTGGCTGCAATCAGGGACTCGCGTCGATTCGAAGCGGCAAGAGTGGCGTCCCGACGGTGTCCGTTTCCTTGCGCACCTTGGATTCGATGGTCGAAACCCTCGGCACCCCATCGCTCCTCAAAATCGATGTCGAAGGGGCCGAGGAGGAAGTTCTGGAGGGCAGCCATCGGGCGCTCGCCAGCCAGGCGATCCGGGACGTGGTGTTTGAGGACGAGGGTCCGATGCCGACCGCGCCCTACCGGATTCTGACCCGCTACGGCTACACCTTGTTTTCCCTTCGGGTTTCCAATCAGGGCCCCGTGGTCACTCCGGTCGGGGAACCCGCTCCGGCTCTCCGGCTTTGGGATTCCCCCAGCTACCTGGCGACCCTGGATGTGGCGCGCGTGCAGGATCGATTTAAGCAGACCGGTTGGCGCTGCTTGCGGGGAAAATAGAGAGGACTTGGCTGCCTCATCAGGCGGCCAGAACTTCAGTGCCGGGATTCCGGACCGACGTTGGAATCGTCGCGCTGGATGGGATCGCGAGGCGCTTCCAGTACCTGATCTTCCGGATCCCCGCCCGCTCCGTTGGCATCCGGAATCATCCGCGTCCACGCCCGCGACTCGCTCTGCGAAAGCGTGGTCTCAGGCGGAAGCGGCTCGGCTCGACCGGTGATGTGGGCAAAGATCCATCCCAGAACCGCCAGGGCGCGCATCGCTCGATAACTCGGCATGCGGATAAAGACAGGGGAGGGGAAAATGCGTTCAAAGGAAGCCTTCGCGGACTGGCAGTGCCGATCCAGCATCGGTTTTCCAGATGCTCGGGCGTCGATTTTCGATTCGGCGGAATCGGGTCCGGTGTGAGACACCTATTCACGTCACGACCCCATCATGACTTCGAAATCACGCAACTACCCGCTTTTGCTGGCCAGCCAGTTCCTGGGCGCCTTTGGTGACAATGCAATTCTCGCGGTGATCGTCGGCCAGCTCACGCTGCTGCAAAAGGCCGGTCAGATCACCTCTGAAGAGCTCCGTTCCCGAAACACCATCTACACCAGTATCTTGTTTGTTCCGTACGTGCTGCTGGCACCGCTGGCGGGGTTTCTCAATGACCGCTACTCGAAGACCCGGTGGCTGCGCGGGGGAAATCTAATCAAGATCCTGGGGACCCTCATCTGCGCCCTGAGCATCTGGTTCGGCTATTCCTGGCAGGCATTCGGTTACTTCGTGGTGGGCATCGGCTCCACGCTCTACAGCCCCGCCAAGTACGGAATCCTTCCCGAAATCCTGCCGCGCGAAAAACTCGTGCAAGCCAATGGTGCGGTCGAACTGCTCACGCTCCTCGCCATCCTCACCGGCGCCATTGGTGGGGCGGTGATCGTCGATCAGCTCCCATTGGTGGCCTGCTACGGGCTCCTGCTGGTGCTATTCGGGAGTTCACTGCTTCTGAACCTCCTCATGGACCCGACGCCGTACGACGCCTCGGTGAAACTGTCGGTGAGTGTCCAGGAATTCACCGGCCATTTCTGGTCGATGGTCCGGGCAATCCGGCTCGGACCGATTCTCGCCGGAACCACGTTGTTTTGGGTTTGTGGCGCGGCCATGAAGATCAATTTCCAGCCCTGGGGACTCGACGTGCTGAAGCTTCCCGACAACACGCAGATCGCGCTACTCGGTCTCTGGCTGAGTGTCGGAGTGATGATTGGCAGCATTCTGGCCGGCCGGTGGTTTCAGGTGGGTGACCTGCGGCGCACCCGGAACTTCGGTGTCGGCCTTGCGGCCTCACTGGTGGTGCTGTTTGCGGTAGGGCAGTGGAATCTGGCGACGCTCGGCAGGTGGGTGAAGGCCTCCGTGGACGCTGGTGGCGCGACCCACGTGCAGTTGGTGGTGCTTCCGTTGGTGATCCTCCTCCTGATCGCAGCAGGCATTGCCGCCGGGCTTTTTCTGATACCGCTCAATGCCGCGCTGCAGGCGGAAAGTGACCCCCAGAAGCTCGGCAAGACCATTGCCGTGCAGAACTTCTGCGACAATTGCGGAATGATCCTCGCCGGAGCTCTGGTGTTCGGCTGCGTGAAGGCCGGATTGTCGGCGTCCGCGGTGTTCCTCGTGCTTGCCGTGCTCGTGATCGGAGTCGTGAGCTGGCTGCGCATTCCGCACCGAAAAACCTGAAGCGTGCCCGGTCGCGAAACCCGTCACCTCCCTCATCATGAACCTCGCCTCCGCCGTTCTTCCCGCAGGCGAACCGCCAGTCGGGCGGGGGCGGCGGAACTTTGGCTGGGCCACGAAACGGGCGGTCCTGGGGGTGATGGCGGCCACGTTGACGTTCCAGCTGGCCTTTGAGTTCCCCGCGCTGGGATGGCTGGTCCTGGTGTCGCTGGCTTGCCTTTTCGATCTGCGACTCCTCGCCACCGCTCGTCAGGCGTTCTACGCCGGATTGATCGTGGGATTGGGCATTTTCATCCCCCAGACCGGATTCCTGTGGACGATCTTCGGTCCGGTGGCGGTGGTGCTGTGGCTCATTCTGGCCTTCTTCCACGGCCTGTTCGTTTCGCTGTTGAACCGGGTGGAAGCCCAATGGGGCACTGTGGCGTCCTGGATCCTGGCCCCGATGCTCTGGTGTGGAATCGAGTACTTTCGGTGCGAAGTGTGGTGGCTTCGATTCACCTGGTTTGCGGCGGCAAGCCCATTTCAGGAATCCGTCGCTGGGCTGGCTCGTCTCCTCGGAACCTATGGCTTGGGTGCGCTGGCGATGGGGATTGCGGGACTCGGACTGCTGCTGTGGCACTCGCGTCGCTGGCGACTGCTGGGGTTGCTGGGGATCGCCGCGGCAGGTCTCGCCGTTTGGGGCCGCAGCCGCGAGACCGTCCTCGACGCCACGGTTCCCGGAGTTCAGGTGGTGGGGATTCAATTGGAATTCCCCGGGGTGCCTGAGGTGTCGGTCGCGCTCACCCGCGCAGCGCAGGAGCACCCGAGTGCCGAGATGTTTGTTCTGAGCGAGTATACCTTTGACGGACCGGTGCCAGACTCCATCCGGGCCTGGTGCGCCAAGCAGGGGAAATGGCTCATTGCCGGCGGGAAGGAATGGGTTGACCCGGCGACGAATTCGGCGCCCGCCGTCGAATCGGGAGTGAAACGAATATTGGGGCTTCGGTCGGCCGGGGCGTCCTCGCCGGACTTCTTCAACACGGCCTACGTCATCGGCACCAATGGACAGGTCGTGTTTCGTCAGGCCAAATCACGACCGATCCAGTTTTTTGCCGACGGGTTGCCGGCCCGCTCCCAGGAAGTCTGGGCGTCTCCGTGGGGCCCGATTGGGATCGCGATCTGCTACGACCTTAGCTACCGGCAGGTGGTCGATGGGCTGATTCGTCGCGATGCCCGGGCCCTGATCGTGCCGACGATGGATGTCGAGTCCTGGGGCCCACGCGAGCACCAGCTCAATGCGCGCATGACCCGGATCCGTGCGACCGAATACGGCGTGCCCATTTTTCGCGTCGCCAGTTCCGGTATTTCGCAGTGGGTGGTCCCGTCCGGACGCGAACGGGCGGTCGCCCCGTTTCCGGGTTCCGGCGCCTCGATCGAGGGACTTCTTTCCCTCGACCCATCGCGCGGCACCCGCCTGCCGCTGGATTCCCGATTCGCACCGATGGCGTCCGCCGGGACCGGTGTGGTGCTCTTGATAGTCTTGGTTTCGCGTCGTCGTCGTCCGGTTAGCCGTGCCGTCGCGACGCATCGTCTCGCCTGATTCTATTGTGCCATGAAACTCGTGCTGCAAGGTCTCGTCCGACTTCTCTTTCGTTTTCGCGCGTTCAACACCGAGGTTCTCGACACGGCAGGCCCGGTCCTGCTGATACCGAATCACGTCTCCTGGCTGGACTGGTTATTCCTGGTGGTTTGCCTCGACGAGGACTGGAAGTTCGTGACCTCAAGCACCACGGCGCAGGTCAGCTGGTTCCATCGCAAGATGATGATCAACCGCCGAACCTTCCCGGTGGACACCAGTTCGCCCTATGCGGTGAAGCGGATGGCCGAGTTTCTCGCTTCAGGTGGTCGTCTGGTGCTGTTTGCTGAAGGTCGGATCACCCTAACCGGGGCGCTGATGAAGGTGTTCGATGGCACCGGATTCCTCCTCCACAAGACCGGCGCTCGGGTGATTACCGCCTACCTCCGCGGCGCCAACCGGACGCACTGGGTGCGCCACACCGGATGGACGCAATGGTTTCCCCGGGTGTCGGTCCACTTTAGCGAGGCGATGCTCCCGCCGCCGCTTCCGGAAGGGACGCGCAACACGGTGGCGCGGCAGAAACGCACGACCTGGCTGCGGGACGCCATGGTGCGTCAGCACTTCGAGACCGAGATGCTATTTGGCGCCCGCACCGTGTTGGCCGCGGTCGCTGAGACCGCGCATTCGCTCGCGGGGAAGGTGGTCCTGGAGGATTTCACCCTCGCCGAGCTGACCTACCGTCGACTGATGACCGGCGTTGAGGTGCTGGCCGGCGAATGGATCCGCCGGTGGGGCCGTGGTCCCGCCGGGGGTACGGAACGGATCGGCATCCTCCTTCCGAACGCCAATGCCGCCCCGACGGCGCTCCTGAGCCTCTGGGCCGCGGACTACATTCCCGCGTTGTTGAACTTTTCGACCGGCATCCCGGTGATGTTGCAGTGCTGCCAATTGGCCGGACTGAAACGGGTGCTCACCTCGCGCACGTTCCTGGAAAAGGCAAAGCTCCATCTCGAACCGCTGACCGAGGCGGGCATCGAACTGATCTACCTCGAAGACGTGCGCCAAGGCATTGGTTCTGCCACCCGCTTGACGGCCCTCTCGCGACAGTACTGGGACTGCGGCGGGGCGTTTCGTCCCCGCCATACCGAGGCCGGCGAGTCCAGCACGGACCCTGCCGTGGTTCTGTTCACCTCGGGCTCGGAGGGCGTGCCCAAGGGGGTCGTTCTCAGCCATCACAACCTGCTCGCCAACGTGCGTCAGTTGAACGGCACGATGGATTTGACGGATCACGAGCGCTTCTTCAATGCGATGCCGATGTTCCACAGCTTCGGCCTCACCGGATGCACGTTGTTCCCGCTCATTCGCGGTCTCTACGTGTTCCTCTATCCCTCCCCGCTGCACTACCGCGTGGTTCCAGCGGCAGTGTACGACCGCGCGTGTACCATCATGCTCGGCACGAATACCTTTCTGAACGGCTATGCGCGTCGGGCGCATCCGTATGACTTCAATTCGTTGAAATACCTGGTGGCCGGCGCGGAGAAGGTGCAGGAGGCCACCGCCAACACCTGGGCGCGAACCTTCGGCGTGCGTCTGCTGGAAGGCTACGGAGCCACCGAATGCAGCCCGGCCTTGTGTATCAATTCACGGGTGGACCCCAGGTTTGGATCGGTGGGTCGTTTTCTTCCGAACATCGAATGGCGCCTCGAACCGGTAGACGGGATCGCCGAGGGCGGTCGGTTGCTGGTGCGCGGGCCCAACATCATGAAGGGGTATCTCAATCCCGAGCCGGATGCGAAATTCCAGGCTCTGGGCGGCTGGTATGATACCGGTGACATGGTGCGCGTGGACGACGATGGATTCGTCTTCATTCTCGGCCGGTTGAAGCGCTTCGCCAAGATCAGCGGCGAGATGGTGAGTCTAACGGCGGTGGAAGAGGCGTTCGCCGGTGCCTTCCCGCAGTTTGGGGCCCGCTGCGAGGTCGCGGTCGTGGCGATTCACGATGTGGACAAGGGTGAAAAACTGGTCGCCATCACCAATGAACCCAAGCTCACGCTCGACGATCTCCGACTGGCGATCAAGGCCCGCGGACTGACCAACCTGTGTGTTCCGCGCGAGCTGCGGGTGATGCACGAGATTCCGAAACTCGGGACCGGCAAAGTAGACAACCAGGAACTCGTCCGTCGCGTCCTGACGCCCGCGTGAGCGCACGTGAGCCCAATTCCCCTCGGCGAAACTCAACCTAGGAACTCCAATGAACTACGCGGACGTGGAAAAGCTCCATGAGCTGGGTCTGATCGATGCGTCGCAGCGGCAGCGGATTGTGGAGACCTTGAATCTCCGCGAGGAGCCGGGACGCATGCTCACGATATTTTCCGTGCTGGGCGCCTTGTTGATCGTCGCCGGCATTGGCCTGCTGATTTCCTCCAATTGGGATGACATCCCGTCCTGGCTAAAGATCGCAGTGGGGCTGGGTTTGATGCTCTCCGCATGGGCCGTGGGCTACCGGCTTCGCGAGGGCCGGGCCGGCGTTCCCGGAAATTGGCCGCGGGTTGGCGAGGCGTTGTATCTGGTCGGAGCGGGCCTGTGGCTCGGCAACATCGCGCTGGTCGGGCAGATCTACCACCTGTCGAGTCGCGAACCCAACGCGCTGCTCCTCTGGTTGGTCGGCATCGCCGCGTTGCCCTGGATCCTGCGATCGAAGGCGCTGTTCGTGCTTTCGCTCATCGCGCTGTTCGTGTGGCTTGGCGCCGAGGTGAATTCGGCGGAGGGGCTGCTGGGTGGGGAGTGGCGTCAGTCGCAATTGCTGCTCTATCATCTCGTGGGCTTGGTGCTGCTCGCGTGGGGACATGGGTTGCGCGGCGGCCCGTGGAAGGCGTTTTCTACCGCCGCCGAGAAGACGGGCTTGCTGGCGTTTTTTCTCGCCGCCTATCCGTTTTGTTGGGGAATTCTGGGATTGCACCACCTGGGATCGAATCCTGCGGTGATTACAACCCTCGTGGTGCTGGGCGCGGTCGCGCTGGTGTTGTTCGCTATCTCGCTCTGGCGCGAAGATCTCGGTCTCACCGCGCAATGGCGCTGGACCTGGGTGCTGTCCTTGGTCGGTGTCAGCCTGTTGATCGGCATCACCGTCGCCGGGCAGGATCCGGGGTCGGCGAATCGCAGTTGGTTTTTTGGGAGTGACGATTCGAATGCCTGGTTTCATGCCGCGGTGTGTGTCGCCTTGTTTCTCGTGTCGCTGGTGATGGCGCACGTGGGGCTCGCGATTCGCTCCGCCTTTGCTGTGAACTTCGCCATCACCGTGATCGCCATGGTTTTCCTCGCGCTGTACGTGACGCTGGTGGGCAGCATGGCGACGACCGGCTGGATGTTCCTCTTTTCGGGAGTGTCGCTGATCGGCTTCGGCGTCTTTCTGGAACGCCGCCGCCGGTCCCTGATCGCGCGCCTTCGCGCCGCCGCCACACCCCACTCGAACGCCCACGCTGCCTGAACTGAGGACCTCCCATGAAAGCACTGCTTCTTTCCCTGATCCTCGGGTTGCAGACGGCGTTTCTGCTCGGAACGGTGGTGATGCAGGAACGCTCCCTTCACTCGGATCCGACGGTGTTGCTGGAGACGGCGCCGGTGGACCCGCGTGATTTGCTCCGAGGTGACTTCGTCATGCTGAGTTACAAGATCAGCCGAATTCCCTGGGCGACATTCGAACCGCCGCTGTCCGCCGAGCCGGCGCCCGGCACTTCGGTTTACGTTCAACTGGTTCCCGCCGGCCGCTTTCATGTGGTGGGCTCAGCATCGCTTCAGCCCCCGCAAGTGGCGTTGGAGCCGCGCCTGGTGAAAGCCACGGTGCAGCGGTCCTGGGGGAACCACGAAGTGTCCGTTCACTACGGCCTCGAGAAGTATTTCGTTCGAGAGGGAACGGGCAGTCCGCATGGCACTGTCACCGTGCAGGCGGCGATCACCCGCTCGGGAACTGCCTCCATCAAGGAGGTCTTCATCAATCAGGTCCCGTATCGCGAGGCGATGAAGGACGAAGCCCGATGACGCCCGTAGATTCCGATCTCGCGACCTTCTCGATGCGGGTCCACGGCTCGGACTCGCTGCCAACTCTGATCTACCTTCCCGGTCTGCATGGGGACTGGACCTTGGTGTCGTCGTTTCGTGCCGCCGTGGCGGGACGGGTGCGTTTTGTCGAGTTTAGCTACCCACCGGATTGCAGTCTGAGTCTGGAGGCCTACGGCCGACAGGTGATTGCGGCGCTGCGAGACGCGGGAATCCGAAGCGGATGGATCCTCGGCGAATCGTTCGGGTCGCAGGTGTCCTGGGAGGTGATTCGGCAGGGGTTCCCAGCCAACGGCTTGATTCTCGCGGGCGGCTTCGTCCGCTTCCCGTTTTCCTGGGGACTGGCACGGGCATGCCGGCTCTGCGGCAGTCGGGCGGCGTGGCCGTTGAAGGTCATGCTGTGGCTCTACCCGAAGTACGCCCGGTTCCGCCACCGGAGAGCGCCCGCGACCCTCGACGCCATTCGGGAATTCGTCCGCCGCCGCGCAATGCCGGGTGATCGCGAGGCAATGACCCATCGCATGCATCTGATTGCCGGGTCAGACCCGAGGGCGGTGGCGGCGGCCTGTCGCGTGCCGGTCTTTTCCCTGACAGGGTTCTGGGACCCCATTGTTTTCTGGGGACCGGTGCGCCGTTGGCTTCGCGCGCAGTGCCCGACCTTCCAGGGGGATCGCATCCTATTTTGGGCCGATCACACCGTGCTCGCCACCCAACCCGTGGCTGCGTGCCGTCAAATCCTGGGGTGGATCGCGCTCACCCCGACGAAGCAGGATTCCTCGCGTTGACAAGCGGGGCCGGGATGAGTGAATGCCGGGAATCGTCCCTTCCATTCCCTCCATGAGCACTCAAATCGAACCCTATCTCTTCTTCGGCGGCCGTTGTGATGAAGCCCTTGAGTTCTACCGCGAGGCAGTCGGGGCCGAGATCTTGATGGTGAAGCGGTTTTCCGAAAACCCGCAGCCGATGCCGCCGGGTGCGATTCCTCCGGATTGGGACGGCAAGGTGATGCATGCCTCGATCCGCATCGGGTCCAGCGTCGTCATGGCCTCCGACGGCTGCGGTCCCGCAACGGGATTCAGCGGCTTCTCCCTGTCCCTCTCGGTGGCGACCGAGGCGGAGGTGGATCGGCTCCACGCCGCATTGGCGCAGGGAGGCAAGGTGACCATGCCGCCAACTCAGACCTTCTGGTCGCCGCGCTTCGGCATGCTCGAAGACAAGTTTGGCGTCGGCTGGATGATCACCGTGGCCATCGCCTGAACGGTGGTTTTAGAGCCGACTGAACGGCACGAGCGATCGGTCTCGGACCACAATCGACCCCAGGCTGCGGATGAAGAAAAACATCAGTGCCTGGAAGGTGGTGGCGCTGGTGAAGTAGCCGAAGAATTCGTGAAAGGGCAGGGAGGCCCCGCGAAACGTGTACGCCGCCGGGAAGGTGTTGGGAATGTTCCACGCCCAGTCGTGATTGATGCCGATGTGAAACGCCTCCCACGGTGGGAGGAAGCCAATGGCCATGATCAGGAACCACAGCCAGAACGCCGGCGAGCACGTGTAGGCGCGGAAGCTTTGGCTCCGCCACCACGCCGCCCAGGTTAGAACGTATCCGAAGCCCATCATCCACCACGCGTAATCCGTGGCGCGTGGATTCGGGAAGACGAAGTAAATCGCGAGCCAAGTCGCGGTGATGGGCCCGAAGATCCAGGGAAAGAGGCGACGCAGGCGGCGATGTTCCCGCTCGAACCAGTGGTCGGGAAGCAGATGAGAATAGAGGGCGTACAGGACCACCTGGAAGAGACAGAAGGCGGGGTAGAAGAGGTATTCCATCACCGGCATGTCATTTCCAAGCCAGAGATGCCGGGTCAGGTGCCAGGGGCCCTGTCCTTCCTTGGTGAACCATCCCATCCAATACAGCTTCCCGGCAGGATAGCCCCAGAGACCGACCTCAACCGCCTTATTTTGCAGCCAGATGGTGGCCGGCACGATCGAGGAAAAGACGAGCGCGGTCATCCAACCGGTGTATCGCGCCGCATAGTAGGGCCACCCGATCAGGATGCCGCCGAGCATGTAAACGAACACCGATCCCTCGTAGGTGTAGCCCCGCCGATAGAGCATCACGCCGGACAGGACGCTGACCGTTACGAGCAGGAGATTAAAGGCGGAGGTCCGGTTCATCCGTCCGTTCGGCCAAAGCGGTCGGTTAAGTGGGCCGGTCATAGAGGTATCGTTTGAGGAGCCGTGCGACGAACCCCGGTTTGCGAACTTGAATCACGGTCTCGTTCTCCTGGCCCCGGCGGCCCTTCAGGCGGGTCGTGATGCGCGTGGTTTCCAGGAATCCAACCCATCGTTCCTCGCGTTTGTAGAATTTCCCCTGCTCATCGACGACGTAGATGATGTCGTGGAAGAGCAGTGTGGTCCAAAGGTAGAGGTAGTAGAACAGCGGGATGACGGCGGTGATCCACACGATCTCCTCGATGGGGACCCTGTGCCCGGTAACCCATCCAAAGATCGGAACCTTGATCTGGAACAGGTGCCGTCCGGGATCGAATCCCCAGACGCCGAACAGATCGGCCATCCACTCGAAGCCAAGCCCGAGGATCAGCAGTCCATAGAACGAAATGGCGAAGAAAAACTTCCAGACCGCGAACTTAAAGGTCACCCGGAAGTATCCCATCAGGACGAAGAGGAGGATGCCGTAGAGAGAGACGCAGAAGGCGTACGACCAGTGGCCCAGGACGGCGATATCCATTGGGGCCGCCGCTGTGTGGGGAAGCGGAGTCATCGTGAGACCGATGGTTTCACGCCGGATTCCGGGATTGAATCCCAAACTTCCAGCGCCGGCGTTCAGGCGACCGTGAGGGGTCCGTCGAAAACCGTCAGGCTGATCACTTCCTGGTGTGCCACGTGGGGCCCGTGGCGTTCCCCCTTCGGGGCAAAGAAGCAGGTGCCGGGTGTGTACGTCACGTCGTCCTCAATCCACTCACCCTGGAGCACATAAGCGGTTTCATTGGCCAGCGGATGCACATGGGCCGGCACCGTGGTCCCTGCAGCAAAGCGTCGCAGCACGGTCACACCGCCCGTGGCCGGATTGCGATGCAGCACCTTCAACTCCACGCCCGGATACGGCCCGGGTTGCCAAGGAATGGTGTCGGCATGAGCGCGGTGCGGAAACATGGGTGGGAGCCTAATCGGTAAGGTGGTGAAGTCAGCGCAATCCTGAGCGAATCGATCCCGGTAGCCGCCGCCCTCCGGAGCGCCGGCATCTTGCCGGCCGGTGGGATTGAATTTGGAAAGCATGAAAGCAGGAAGGGAAACAGCACAGCGGAGCCGCGAGGGTCTTGGACGTTGGACGTTGGACGTTGAACCAACCTCCTCAACCAGTGGGGCGGTGCTGCTGCTCCGCCGTAACTTTCCGTTTCGCGGAAGCGGAACGCCAAAGCGTGTGGGGAGGACTTTCGATCCGTGGGTGCGAAGGCGCGCGGCGGTCCCGTTCCTTCGACCGCGCGGCAGCTTGGCCCGACTAGAATTGACAGAATCGAACCTCAGGAACCGGTTCGTACGAAAATCAAGTTTCCAGAAACCGCACCTGGCGCTCAAAATCCCTTAATTCGTCGTAGCCGCCCCCATATGTGACCCGATCTTTCGCAGCCTGGCGCGAAATCGAATGCTGGGTTCAAGGGCCTTCCAGCCATCGGAAGCGTTAGGCCGGAGTAGGCCCAACGTTCCGTCTTGGACGTTGTACAGCGGTTTGTCCATTCCGGTGTTTTTCGGCGTCTCGATGGCACTGGCCTCAACTTCGGCAAGGGTGAGCAACTCCGCCTCAAGCTTGAAGATGGCAAAGACCCGTTTGCGGATGCTGCTCGTGTCCGGACTGGCAGAAATCACTGAGTGCAATTGTTTCGGACTGGTTCCGGTCGGGAGGGTGAAGGCGGCGTCATACCAGTCGTTTGTCTTCGCGCCCTGGAAGTGGAGCGAGTGGCCGGTGAAGGTTACGGTGACTCGCCCCGCCGAATCCTTGTCGCCGTAGTCACCGACCCCCGTCCAGGTCCCTTGGAGCGATTGGGCTCCGTCGCCAGTTTCTTTGGCGGGCGTTGAAAGATTCTCCGCGCGAACGGGCGCGGCCGCTGCAATCAGAGAAAGGGCCGTGAAGGCGAGCGCGGCATTGGCGATCATTGCTATCCTACACATAGGCATCGGAGGCCGGTGGTCAACGAAATCGTGTCAAAAACCCCACAAGTCTTGGGCGTCTGAGTTCGGATCCATGAGGCCCACATTTGAGTCTGGGCGATGAGTGAGTGAATAGGATCGCTGCCAAAATGAAGCCCGCCATTTGCACCCTAGCCGCCGAGGGAAGGAGGCGGATGGGGCCAAAAAGCTGCGTGGAACCTCCCCACTCCTTCACTGATGTAAGCTGGGATTTGGCAGTTCGGTATTGACCCTAAGCTTGGTCTTGTCGTTCGGAGTCCCGGCTTCAGCCGGACCGGAGCGCCGGCATCTTGCCGGCCAGGTGGATTGAATTTGGAAAGCACGAAAGCAGGAGGGGAAACTGCGAAGGCGCGAAGGTGCCAAGCCCGTGAACTCTGAACCGTGAACGCAGATCCCGGTAAGTGAGATTGATCCGTTGACCTTTAGGGATCAGGCTGCGGTGGCATTTCCCCGTTTGACGATGCATGCCGTGCTTTCTTCTCCAATCCGATGCCAGGTCCCGTTGGATTCCGGTTGGCTTGGCGCGTGTGGGTTTCTGTGCCGGCGAACATTGTGGCTGGTCATCGCGATCAGTGCACTGGGGTCGACAACGTCGTTTGCCGCGACCGCAGATCCCTCCGTCACGAATCGCCCTTCAATCCTGCATTGGGCGTTTCAACCGCTTGCTTCGATTCGACTCACTGGGAGGTCGGCAACTCATCCGATTGACGCCTTCTGGGACCCGATTCCGAATCCGGGAAATTCGCGACATAGCATGGAGGCGAGCCGTACGGCCTTGATTCGCCGTCTCAGCTTCGGGCTCACCGGGCTTCCCCCCACCGTGGCGATGATCGAAGCGTTTGAGCGCGATTCCCGCTCGGAAGCTTATCCCAGGCTCGTGGACTCGCTGCTGAACAGTCCCCACTTCGGGGAAGCGTGGGGGCGGCACTGGCTGGATCTTGCCCGCTATGCCGACAGCAACGGCTACGAGGATGACGATGATCGCAAGCTGGCCTGGCCGTATCGCGACTGGGTGATTCGCGCGCTCAATTCAGACCTTCCCTTCGACACCTTCGTGACCTGGCAGCTCGCTGGTGATGAATGTGCTCCGGGAAATCCCGATGCGGTGACGGCTACCGGGTTCATTACGGCGGCATTGTCCGACCGGTTTCCTCCGACCCTCACCGAGGAGAACAAGCTGGTGTACCGGTACAACGAGCTCGACGACATGGTGTCCACCACCGGTTCCGCAATGCTCGGGCTGACGATCGGCTGTGCGCGTTGCCACGATCATAAGACCGACCCCATCGGAATTCGCGAGTACTACGGGCTCGTTTCCGCGTTTTCCACGGGACGAAGAATTGAGGCGACGCTGAACAAACCGCAACGCGACTGGAAGCTGTGGAAGGCCCGTCAGAAGCGGGCCTATCGCGAGGCGACGATGGCGACGCTGGGACTGCGCGAGGAGGAACGCGTCCGGGTGCGTCACAGTGAGTTTGATTTCGTGTTCGACGCGAATGACCTGCTGAAGCGGTATCCCGCGTTGGAGCCATCGGACGCGACCTTGCGCGCTTGGTTGGGGGTCGAGGACCAGCGGATTTGGGACGGGCTCATGGCGGCGGCGCAGCCCGGTACGGTACGGGAAGCCGCAGTGAATTCCGGGCGCGCCCAGGAATCGCTGGTCTTTCTCGATACCCAACCGGAGGCGCTGCCGGAGTTCGTGCTGCGCCGTGGCAGCGTGCGCGATCGCACCGAGCCCACATCGCTTCAATTCCCTGCGGTCCTGTGTCGCGGTCGTGACGCGGAATCCTTCCTGCGTGCCGTGCAACCGATCCGTCGCGGTATCGAGGTCGATGCGGGAGGATTCGTTGTCCCCGCATCCACGTTTCAACGACGGGC
>JANXMD010000712.1 GCA_025354845.1 Verrucomicrobiota bacterium
CCAACTTCGGGACGGCGGTTTCTGACGGAGGCTCTGGCGCTGGCGCGTTCAAGATCAATGGCGTCTCGTTCTCCTTTAGCGCCACCTCGGATTCGGTCCAGGCGGTCGTCGACAAGATCAATAATTCCGCGGCGGGCGTCACCGCGACCTACAACGCCTCGACCGGCAAGTTCCAGCTCGCAAACCAGACCACCGGCGACATCGGCATTGCCCTGGAGGACGTCACGGGGAACTTCCTGGCGGCCACAGGCCTTTCCGGTGGGACTTTGGCCCACGGCAAAGACCTGAAATATCAGCTCAACGGCGGGACGACGTTGAACGCGCATTCCAACATCATCACCGCCGACAGCTCGGGGATCACGGGTCTCTCGGTCACGGCATTGAAGGAAGGGGCCACTTTTGCAGTAGGGGTGTCCGTGGATACCTCGAAGATCAAGTCGGCGATCCAGTCCTTGGTCACCCAGTACAACCAGGTTCAGAACCTGATCGATCGCAGCACGCAGAGTTCGACGGATTCGACCGGCAAGGTCACTGCATCGCTGCTTTCGGGGGATACCACGTCCTACGAGATCGCCCGCAGTCTTCGCACCATGGTTGGGGCTCGCTTTGGTTCCGGCACCGTTTCGGGACTTGCAGACCTGGGGATCGACACCTCGGGTGACAACAACCTGCTCACCACGAGCGATGCCACCAAGCTCGACGCGGCCTTGACCGGCAATCTGGCCGGAATCAAGCAGTTGTTCACGGACTCCACCAACGGCGTTGCCACCAAGTTCAATACCTACCTCAAGAACACCATTGGGGATGGGGGCGACATCATTGGATCGCTCGTGGACCGGCAGTCCCGCATTACCAAGCAGGCTACCGGAATTACCACGCAGATCACCGACCTTGAAAAACAGGTCACGGCAAACAGCGATCGATTGACTCAGAGTTTTCTCGCCATGGAGACGGCGCAGGCCAACATCAACCAGCAGTTGGCCTACATTCAAAAAACATTTCCATGAAGTCGTGGGGAACAGGGTCGCAGTCCGTGGACTGGACCTGGAAGCTGGGGGGAGTCCTGCTGGGACTGTGGGTGTTCGTGTTCGGATCCGGGTGCGCGGTCATGCGTTCCGAGGACGCCATCGTGGGTCCGGAGTACCGGGTCACGAATGTCTTCCGCGCGTCGACCAATCTTCCGGCAACCATCCGTCGCGTCGCGGTGCTCCCGGTCGTGGCGGACCGCCACAGCCTGGAGCTTCAGACTGCCGGCGAGTCGCTGGCGCCGATGGTGGCCGAGGAGCTTCAGCGTTCGGGCCGCTTTGAGGTCGTGCTCGTGACTCCTGAACGCCTTTCCGGCCTGACGGGCCAGCGGGAATTGGCCATGGAGCATGAGATTCCGACCAACGCGCTCACCCGACTCAAGGAGGCGTTCGCCTGCGAGGCCGTGCTCTTCACCCGGGTCACCCAGTACCGTCCCTATCCGCCGCCGGCCGTGGGATGGCGCATGAAACTTGTGGATTGCACGACCCAGGGGTCTATCTGGGCCGCGGACGAGGTCTTTGATTCCGGGGAATCGGCGGTTCAAAACGCCGCGAGGCGCTATGAGGCCACCCGTTCCCCTGCCGCGCCGGCATTGGCGGATTCACGATCGATCCTGGGCTCGCCCGGCCGATTCGCCCGATACACGCTCAGTGCACTCTTCGGGAGTCTCCCCTCGCGATGAGCAAAAAAGAATTAAGTTTTCCCCACTTCCAGCCGATACCTTTAGTGGGCCCTGTGCGGGGGCTCGAGGAATCAAGCAACTACCTGTCCTATGGAAATCCGATCCTCCACTAACGTGCCTCCAGCGGGAACCGCTGGAGTCCGTACCCCCCGTCGCGCCGCCGCCGATCCTGATGATGGCACGGCGAGCTTCGCCAACAGCCGCGCACTCCAGGATGCCCTCGTCGCCGAACCTGAAGTTCGTACTGGTCAGGTCGACCGACTCCGCCAGGTCCTTTCTGATTCCGGTGGCGAGTATCCCCCTGCAGCCATCATCAAGAAGGTTTCGGTGCTGCTAGCGGATCGCATCTCTTCGCGCGAGGACGAGCAGCCGGCGTAATGGGATTGAGTTCTGTTTTCTGATTTTCGCGACATGCTTCACCCACGGCAACCTTGGCAGTCCTACCGTCAGGTCTCCCTGCAGACCGCTTCGCGCGGGCAGCTGGTGCTGATGCTGTATGATGGAGCCATCCGGTTCCTGGAGTGCTCGCTCAAGGGATTCGAAATGGACGACCCCGGGGAGCAGAATTCGACGATCAACAACAACATCGTCCGCGCCCAGGATATCATCCGTGAACTCGACAACTCCCTGAACTTGGACGGGGGCGGCGAGCTGGCGAGCACCTTGCGGCGGCTGTACCACTATTTCGAGTGGCGGCTGACCGAGAGCAATCTTCAAAAAACCCCGACTGGAATTCGCGAGGTGATCGATCGACTCACGTCGCTCCGCGAAGCCTGGGCCACCGCCCTTCAAGGGCCCCGTTCCGATGTCGAAGGAATCCCCGCAATCCCCTGAGCCCGATTTGGGCGCAAAGGAAACTTCCGTGGACGCGATCCTGGAGCGCTGGCTTGAGTTGACCGTCCGGGAGGGCGATGCCATCCGGTGCGCGGACTGGGTTCAGGTTGGGGAAATACAGGCGAGCAAGCGCACGCTTCAGCCCCTTCTGGAACTGGCGCGCACCCGCACGCCCGATGGCCAGTATCCGAATCTCGAGCCGATTCGCCGCCTGGAGCGCAACAATCTCGATCTTCTCGCCACCGTTCGCCGACTTGCTGAAACCGAACGCGATGCGCTGCAGCAATCCCGTCGGAACCTCTCGCGTCTGCAACGATCTTACGTTGCCCGAACGACCCCGGTGTGGGAAACTTCTGCCTGATTCAACGGGCGAGGACTGCGGAAATTCTGAGTTCATTCGCGGTGCTCTTCCGTTTTCCTTGGTTTCTAGACGAGGCCCGGGACTGTATCGAGTTACTGCGGTTAACACTCCCCCCGCTCGCGCTCGTGTGAATGCCAATCAGGTCCGCCCGCCGGACGATCCGTCGGACCACCCGCATTCTCAGAGCAGTTCGGGGTCGGCCACGGAAGGGGCACTCTTGCGATCAGGCGCCATACAATTGGGCGGATGGATGGAAGGCGGAATGGCCGTGCTTACCGGTGCGGGATGCATCGTGAAAGCGAGCCAACCGTTTGCGGGATGGTTCTCGGGCTTGAGGGACAGTCTTGAAGGCCGTGAATTCGCGTCGCTGCTCGGCGGGGTGAACCCTGAGTGGGCGCATCAATTCCAGGGTTGGGAAGCCACCGGAACTGAATTCGGTGAGCTGCTTCTGAAGACGGGTCCGGCGCCCAAGGCGCGCTGCTTCCGTCTGTCGCTTTCCCGAATGAGCGAGGCGACTTTTGTTCATGTTGCGGAATGCCTCCCCCCGGGGGATGACTCCGAATCCGGCGAATGGCTCCGCGAGACGGCTGCCGAACCGGGCCGCGAACACGGCCTCGCCCTCAAACTGCTCCAAACCGAATCCCAGCTGCAGCAGCTCATCCGCCGGTGGCCTGGGGTGATCTTCAATCAGCGGCCCGACATGGGCTTCAACTTTGCGAGCCCGCGCCTGGCGGAACTTACCGGAATTCCGCTGGAAAACTGGGCGGACGAGCCGGGGATGTTCTGGAAGGTCATCCACCCGGCGGATGTCCAGGATCTGGAACACCAGGTCCGTCGCGCTGCCGCGGGCGAGGCCACGGTGAGCAGTTTTCGCGTTCGCAACACCGCCACGGGTCGTGTGACCTACGTCTTCGAGCATCGCGAACCCGTCCGGACCACCAGCGGTGTGCTCGTTGGCTACGAGGGGGTCTGGGTCGACATCTCACGCCAAGCCATTGCGGAGAAGCGTCTGATGGGCGCCGCATGGAAGGAGACGCTGGCCACCATCACCATGGGGTTGGCGCATGACTTCAGCAACATTCTGGCTGGCATCCACTCGCTGGCTGACACCATCCAATTGCAGCTGCCGCCCGAGGATCCCCGCCTCCAAAGCATTTGCATGGTGCAGCGCAACGCACTCGCCGCGAGCCAGCTCGTCCGCCGGATCTTCCAGCTGCACGAGGGACGCATCGGGGAGCGGGGATACCACGATTTGAACGAGCTGTCGCGGGACTTGGTGGAGCTGACCCGCCGATTGATTCCGCGGCACATCCGGGTGGAGGTCCATTACGCGCCGCAGCCACTGCCCGTGTTTGCCGATCCCGTCGAATTCCGGCAGGTCGCTCTGAACCTGATCCTCAACGCGGTGGATTCCATGCCGGACAGCGGCGTCTTACGGGTTTCGACGGTGAAGCGCGACGAGCCGGTGGTGCCCGGCGCGGCCTCCTTTGAAACGGGTTCGATTCCCCGTCCACCGTGTGTCGGCTTCACCATCGAGGACACCGGATGCGGCATCCCGCCGCGTCATATCGCCAAAATATTCGACCCGTTCTTCACCACCAAGCCCGTCAATCGGGGTTCGGGCCTGGGGCTCTACAACGCGCGGTTGTTCGTCGAGAAACATCACGGACTCATCTCGGTCGATTCCGTCGAGGGCACTGGAACCACCTTCAGAGTCTGGTTGCCTGAGGCGGATTTCACGGAATCGGACCGCTGGGTGGAGCCCGAGGCCGAGCAGCGTTTGACGCTGCTCCTACTCGGGCGCCCCGGCGCCGGGTTGCATTCAATGGCCGCCTTGTTGCGGCGGAACGGATATGGCGTGGCCGTGGAAACGGAGGAGGATTCCGCGCTGCAGTTGATCGACAGCCCCGACTACGAATTCGGCGCCCTCGTGGTCCAGTTGGGAGCCGATGGGTCGTCCGGCGAGCGCGTGCTCCAGGAGATTCGGAAGCGGCGCCTCCCCTTCAAGATTATCCTTCAGGTGCTGACCGGGAATGACGATGAAATTCCTGCCGGCTTGATGAGTGAGGCTTCGCTTGTCTTGCCCAGGGATCTGCCTGAGGAGGAGCTGATCGTCCAGGTCGCTCGACTCCTCAAGGGTGCCGGCAGAGCCGTATGAACGCCCCATCCGCCGGACTTCCGCGCGACCCCGACCTGAAGCGGGTGCTTGTCGTCGATGACGAGGAAATCGTCATGCTCGCGCTGCGAGAGACTCTGCATCGCGAAGGCTATGAGGTGATGGGGATCAGTTCACCGACGGCAGCCGTCGAGGTGCTGCGGAAGACCGCGTTTTCGGTGATCATTTCCGATCATCGCATGCCCGAGATGACCGGGCTGGAATTCCTCAATCACGCCCGTCAGCTGCAGCCTGAGGCCGCCCGCGTGTTGATTACCGCGGTTCTGAGCCTGGAAACGGTCATCGGTGCGTTGAACCGCGGAGACATCTACCGCTTTCTCATCAAGCCCTGGCTGCGTGAGGAATTCCTGGTGGCCATCAAGGACGCCCAGGAGCACCACGCGCTGATCATCCGGAACCGGCAGCTCCAGGCCGCCACCGCAGCGGCGAACACGGAACTGCGACGTCTGAACGAGGTGTTGGCCCGGCAGCTTCTCGATGGAGAGGCGCAGCGTACCCACCTGGCAGATCTCAACCGTTCGATCGCCAACGGACTCGGAGAGTCTCTGCACTTCGGAGTCCGCGTTCTCGAGGCCTATTCCCCTGCGTTGGCCGGTCGCATGACTCGGGTGAACGAGGTCTGCACCGCGGTGGCAGAGTCCCTGTTGCTCGATGCGGCCGACCGGCAGGTCCTGGAAATCGCCGCATGGTTGCAAGACATCGGCATGGTCGCCGTGCCCCGCGGCGTGATCCGGCAGTGGGAGACCTCTGAATCGGAGTTGGAGGAGGGCGATCGCCTTCTGATTGAGCAGCATCCCATCGTGGGTCAGCAGCTCGTCGGCACCGAGGTGCCGTTTGCCTCCGCTGGCTGGGTCATTCGGGCGCATCATGAACGGTACGACGGAGGCGGCTATCCGGATGGTCTGGCTGGTGAGGCGATTCCATGGCTGGCCCGACTTCTGGCGGTGGTGTCGTCGTGGGCGCACAGCCGCCAGTCGCCCGAGATGACATTGCACACCCTTCAGACCTCCAGCGGAACGGAGTTTGATCCCGAGGCGGTGCGTGCCGTGGTGCGGATTCTTCCCGGGCGCTGGGTGTCGCCGCGAGAACGTGAGGTGCTGGTATCGGAGCTCGCCCCAGGCATGGTCCTCGCCCGGGGGATTCATACGGCGAGCGGCGTCCTGTTGGTTCCCGCGGGCCACGCCCTTCATGAGGAATCCATCGCGATGATCCGGTCAAATCCGGCGACCGATCCCATTACCCAGGTGATCGCTATCTTCCGACGCTGAGCCTGGGGGGAACCCCGACACTCAGACGACAAACTCGAGCACCGGACGGAGTCGCTCCACGGTGCGGAGTAATTCCCGCTCCATCGCGATCATGTCCCGCGGCGGCATATGGTGTTCGAGGATCTGCCATCCGGTCGAATAGAGCCAGGTCTCCCGCCGGACGACCTGCGGATTCCCGCTCACGCCAAGTTTCCCGAAGTGGCTCAGGAGATTCGCCGTCGCCACTGCGGCGACCACCACCTCACTGGGACCGCTGCACAATTCCGGACGCGAGTGATGCCGTGCGGCCTCGATCAGCGCGTCGGGGAGCGAATGAGCCGATAGATATTCGGCGCCCAGTTCGCCGTGATCCATGCCGAGCAGGCGAATCTCGTGCTCCCGCAGGTCCCCACCCTCCGCCTGGGCGGTTTCGGTGATCGCCTTGAAGTGCTCGGGAAACTGGGTGGCCAGGACGATCTTGCCAACGTCGTGGAGCAGGCCCGCCACGTACACCAACTCCGACACCTCGTCTCCGGCAAACCGGGTGAGTTCACGAGTGATCATCGCCGTGCCCAGGCAGTGCTGCCAGAAGCCGCGCCAATGGAACCGGCAGGGGCCGGTCAGTTTCTGGAAATCATCCACCACCGGTGTGCTCATTGCGAGCTGGCGCACCCGGCGGATTCCCAAATGAAGCACCGCCTCTTCGACGGTCTTCACCTTCCGGCTCAGGGAGAAGAAGGCGGAGTTCGCCAGCCGAAAAACATGAGAGGTGAGGCTGGGATCGCGGCGGATCAGATCGGAGACCTGAGCGAGATAACGCTGATCGGCATCCAGCATCTCACGCAGTGACGCGCCAATCCGGCGGAGTGACGGCAGCTGCGGACAGCGATCCACCTGGCGGAGGATCGCTTGGCGATCCAGTGGTTCAACACCCACGGATCCTGCTGCGGCGACGATCGACATGCAGACCTTCTTCATGCATCGGCTGGGATGTGGGTATCTTGAGAAGAAACTTTGGGAATCGCACCTCCCTGCCAGGTCCGCCCGCCGTCTCAATAACTCTCAAGAATCTTGCGGTTGGAGCCGATGGGAAGGGGTCGTCGTTTTTCGACGGCCGCGGTGTTCGGGGTGGGATCCGGAGGTTGGATTCCGGCTTGGCCGCTGCGGGAAAAGGCGAGGGAAGAGGAAATCGAGGAAGCGAAAGGATAAACCGACGTTGACGACCAGGAACAAGTGGCGGCGCTCTGCGGAGCGTTTTGTGACCGCTGTCTGCACGGCAGGAGCGTGTGCCGTTGCGGATGAGGCGTATCTGCCGCGCCTGGGACCGTCGCCGTTGCGATTCGGAGACGCCTATCCGTTCCTGACGCCGCCGCATCTCGCAGCGGACTACGATCCACGTGTCGAGTTGGTGCCGCTTCCCCCGGCCACCAACGCGCCTCCGGTGATCTCCACCAACTCACCCGCGCCCGAGCCACCAGTGGTGCACGCGGTCTCATCCCCTCGTCCCGAACCCGTGGCGATCACCAACCTGTCCCCGGCCCTCCCGTCGGACGCGCTGGAAACGGGTTCCAACCGATCAAACTCCTCACTGCAGGAGCTGGTCGGCCTGTTCCGCAAGGCGGTCAAGACGACCAATGGCGTTCAGGAAATCATCGCGCCGCTCCCATTCGTTCCCGGAACTCCGGGCGAGTCGCAGTCGAGCCGAGCAACCTTTAACAAGCCGTGATCCTCTCCCTTTTTCGGGCCGGCCGATATTTCGTCGGTCTTCTGGTCATCGTTTGCCTGACCCTGATCCGGGTGCGCGCCGCGGCGCCGGCCCATGAGCCGGCGCCCTCCTCCGTGCCGAGATCCGCTTCGGTGCACGCACCGGAACCCCCGGCGGCCTCGCACGCCGCCGCCAAGGCCCATGAAGCCCCCGCTGCCACCCATGCCGAACCCGCGGTGGTCGACTCTCGGAAGACCAACGCCGTTCCGGTTCACGGCACCAACGCGCCCCCAACGACGGCGGCCGAGCCGGTGCTCCCCGACGAGGAGCCCCAGCAGTCGAAGGGGTTCGAGGCGGAGCTGGACAACTGGCTGGAGGTGGCTAGGCGGCAGCGTGCCAGCACGAATTACGCCGCCGCCGAGAGTCTCCTGAAGGCCATCCTCAAGCGGCAGTTGAAGTCCGAGCTCTACCGTCCGGTGCTGCGTGACCTCGCTGTGCTCTACGAGACCAAGGATGAGCTCGCCAAGGCCCAGCAAGTGCTCTCGCAGTACCTGTCCCGGTATCCGGATGATCCCGCCATTCCGGAGGTGTTGCTCGAACAGGGTCGCAACTATCAGAAAATGGGAGTGCCGCGTCTCGCGGTGGCCAAGTTCTACGCCGTGATGTCCACTGCCGTTAACTTGGTGTCCGGCGATCCCGCCTACGCCCAGCGCATCGTGCTCCGGTCACAGCATGAGATCGCGAACTGCTACTTCGACTCGGGCGAATACGACAGTGCCGTCGATTTCTTCCGGCGCATGCTCAAGCTGCCGCTCTCCCTCCGCGATGAGGCCACCGTCCGCTACAAACTGGTGCGATCCCTCGAACGCCTTGCGCGCACCAATGAGGTGGTCGGCGAGGCGGAGCAGTTCGTTCGGCGCTGCACCAGTGCCCCACAGCTCCCAGAAATCCGGGTGATCCTGGCTGGCAACCTCAAGAACCTGGGACGAGATGCCGAGGCCGTCGCCCAGGTAGCCGCCCTGCTCAAACAAGATCGAAGCCAGCCCGGCCTTGACTTGGAGGCCCTCGCCCGCTGGCAATGGAGGGCAGGCAATGACCTCGGCAACCAGCTCTACCGCCAGGGGGACTACATCAACTCCCTTGAGGTTTACCGTCTCCTCGAAGAATTGGGTGAGTCACCTGAATGGAAGTGGTCCATCTGGTACCAAACGGCACTCGTCTTGGAGAAGCTGGACCAGGTTGCGAAGGCACGGAGCACCTATCAGCGGATCCTTGCCGAGCGTGCGAAGGCTGCGGCTGGATCCCAACAGGGGTTGGACCTGGTCGCCGACCTCGCCCGCTGGAGGCTTGAGAGTCTCGACTGGGGCGAGCACGCCGCTGCCGCATTCCGAGACCTTGCCCGAGGACCCGCGCCTGGACCGACCGCCAGCGCGGCTGGCGCGGCGTCAACGCAGGTTCCCGCCAACGGTGCCGCCCCGGCTTCGGTCAAGAAGTAGGCGCAGTCGTTTCGAGAGGAGTCGTCCATGAACTCGCCGGCACCGCTGCTTTCGGACCTTCAGCAGCATTACGAACTCGCCACCGAGGCGCTGCGCTTGGTCACCGAGGAATCGGTATCCCTGCGCAATAACGATGAGTCGCGTGCCAAGGAGCTTCGCACGGGTCGGCAAACTCTGCTGACCAACCTCACTGGAGCCCTCGATCGGCTAAGGCAGCATCGACATCTCTGGCTCGCGCTGCCGGCGGGAGAACGCCAGGCCCGGGACGCTGAACGGCGTCTGATGCGCGACCTGCAGGATCTGCTGATGAAGGTCATGGTGCTGGACCGGGAAAACGAGCAACTCTTATTGCGTCGTGGTCTGGTTCCCCCCCAGCATCTCCCACCCGCCGAGCGCCAGCGCCCCCATTTTGTGGCGGACTTGTACCGCCGCCGTGGAAGCGGCTGAGGTTCTTGGGCGCAGAGTGCGCTGATGGGTCGGAGCCAGAGCCGAAACGGCGATGCCGATCGAAAAAATCATAGTCCTGGAGGATGACCTCGTGCTGCGGAAGCACCTGGAGCAGCAGCTCCGGGCGCGGCGGTATGATGTCGCCGCGGTTCCCACGCTTGCCGCCGCTTACGAACTGCTGTCGAAGGATAACTGGGACCTCATTTTCGCCGATGTGCAGCTTCCTGACGGTGAGGGCACCGATTTGCTGCAGCAGATCCAGCAGCGTCCCGACCGACCTCTGGTGGTGATTATCACCGGATTTGGGTCCGTCGAGTCGGCCGTCAGCTGCATGCGGAACGGCGCCTTCGATTACCTCATCAAGCCGTTTTCGAGCGAGCAGATCTCCATCACCCTTCAGAAGGCCGAGGACCTGACGCGCCTCATCCGGGTCAACGACTTCCTGAACAAGGATCGCGCCGACGACGGCGGGTCGGAATTGGTGGGCCGCAGTCCCGGAATGGAGCAGTTGCGCAGCCTGATTCGCAAGGTCGCGCGCACCCAGGCCACGGTGCTCATCCAGGGTGAAAGCGGCACCGGCAAGGAACTGGTCTCCCGCGCCATCCATCGCGAGAGTCCGCGCGCCAATGCGGCGTTCATCAAGGTCAACTGCGCCGCCATTCCCGAAAACCTCATTGAGAGCGAGTTCTTTGGTCACGAGAAAGGCGCCTTCACCGGGGCGTTGAACAAGCGTGAGGGACGCTTCGAACTGGCCCACGGGGGCACCATTCTCCTGGACGAGATCAGCGAGATTTCACCGCAGGTCCAGGCCAAGCTCCTGCGCGTGCTGCAGGAGCGGGAGTTTGAGCGCGTGGGCGGCAACCGCACCTTGAAGGTCGACGTTCGGGTCATCGCCACGACCAATCGCAATCTGGAGGAAAGCGTGGCCCGGAAGGAGTTTCGGCAGGACCTATTCTTCCGCCTCAACGTGGTGCCCATCCATGTCCCGCCGCTGCGCGAGCGCCGCGACGACATCGTGACGCTGTCCACGCAGTTCATGCAGCGTTTTATCCGCAAGCACGGAGTGAACGTCACCGGCATGGGTGTGGCCTGCAAAGACGTGCTCCTCGCGCACGCCTGGCCGGGCAACGTCCGCGAACTGCAAAACGTTCTCGAGCGCGCCGTGATTCTGTGTCCCGACGGACAGGATTTGCAGCCGTCCCACCTCGGATTCGGTCCGGCGTCGGTGGCGTCAACGACGGTCCTGTCGGCCCCGGTTGCCCCCGCGGCCGGACCGGGAGAAGGCGTGGAGCCTCCGCCCGCGGCCGCTTCTGCCGTGGTTCCCGCGGCCCCGGGGGGCATCAGTCCAGCGACACCCGATTCCATTCAGTCCCTCGCCGACCTGGAGCGAGCCCACATCCTCCATGCGCTTGAGCTTTGCGAGGGCAATCGAACCAAGGCGGCACGTCACCTCGGGGTGAGCATCCGAACCATTCGGAACAAGCTTCACGAATACGGGATGGCCGGGCGCGAGGACGAAGGCGCAGCGTCCGAAGGCGGCATGGCCGCATCGGCCCCTCCGCTTCCTGGGCTCACCGGATAAAGGACTCCCCGCGCCGTGCTAGGCGATGGGTTGGCCGCGGCTCTGAACGCCACGGCAGCGATTTCCCGGCTGCTTCCCCCCAGGGGTCAAAGTTTCCCACCCCACTCGATTCAAGTCCGGAAAGAGTTGCCGGTTGAGCGGTGGATTGCCCTGTTTCACATTGTTTATTAGGTGGTTATAGCTGCGGCACGCCTGCTGCTTCACCGCGGTCCGAAGGAAACGGACCATGGTAAACGCCCTCTTCAATCAACCGACCTACGTGGCGGGAAAGAAATTGCTGGATGTCGCCGAGATGCGGCAGACAGCAATTGCCTCCAATTTGGCGAACCTCGAGACGCCGAACTACCGACGGGTCGACATCACCCCCACCTTCGCAACCGAGCTCGATCAGGCGTTGAGGGGAGCCAATGCCGGTCAGATCGCCTCACTTCAGCCCAAGATTTCGGTGGACCAGACCGCCACCGCGGCAAATCGAGATGGCAACACGGTCCAGCTCGAGAACGAGCTCATGGCCATGGGGCAGAACACCCTGGCCCACAATTTTGAGACCCAGTTGGTTTCCGGAAAGCTGATGCAGCTCCGACTCGCCATCACGGGTAGACCCGTCTGAACCCTGCTCCCGCCATGCTTCAACTCCTTCCTGGAATCAAAAGTGCGACCGCTGCGTTGTCGGCGGAGCGCCTGCGTTTGGACGTGGTCGGTCAGAATATCGCCAACGCGCAGACCACCCATGGCATCGATGGAAAGCCGTATCGACGTCAGGTGGTTTCGTTCGAGTCGTTTCTGGATCGTTCGGATGTGGCGCCGGGTGTCGCGGGCGTTCCCAGTGTCCGGGTTTCCAAGGTGGAGCCCGACACTCGTCCCGCCCGCAGCGTGTACATTCCGGGGCACCCCGATGCCGACGCCCAGGGCATGGTGAAAATGCCGGACATCAGCATCCATGAGGAAATGGCCGACATGATCGCCGCCTCGCGCGCCTACGAGGCCAATCTCGCCGTGGTGAAGACCGCACGAACCCTGGCCCTTCAGTCGCTCAGCATTGGCAAGCACTGACCCCCTTTTAACCGCACTCGTTGCCCGCGTTCATGCTCGAAGGCCTGTCCAACCTCACTGCGTTCAAGGGGATTGATCCCCGGCAGTTGGCTGCCGCCCAGAACCCCAACGGGGCACTGGGCCAGCTGATTCCGCAGTCGGACATGGCCACCCTTCAGAAGGCGCCGACCGTCCTGCCTCCGGCCACGACCGCTCCCAACCACACCCTGTCCCTCGCGGGCGTGCAAAGCGGTGGGGGTGCCTTCGAACGCACCTTGGATCAATTCGTTGGCGAAGTCAGTGCCAGCCAGGCCAACGCGACGGAGGCCGTCCATGGCCTCATCAGCGGCCAGGGTGCCTCGCTCCACCAGACCATGATTTCCCTGGAGGAAGCCCACGTGTCTTTTCAGCTGATGGTCGAAGTCCGAAACAAGCTCCTCGAATCCTACCAGGAGCTGATGCGCATGCAGATCTAGTCCGAACCCTTTCTTCTCTTTCTGAATCATGAATCAGGGATTCTCCCAACTCGGCGCGCAGCTCAAGGCGATCTGGCGCGAGCTTTCGATCGGCCAGCGGTTCAATCTGGTGTTCGCGGGCCTCGCCATCATCGGCGGCATGGTCGCCCTCGGAGTGTGGTCCAGTCGTCCCGACTATGCGCTGCTGTACGGCAAGCTCGACGACGCCGAGGCCTCGCGGGTCCTCGCCGCCCTCGATGACGCCAAGGTTCCGTACCACGTCAATCGGGGTGGGGGCGCAATCCTGATTCCGGCCGAAAAGGTTTATCTCATGCGCATGCAGCTCGCCGCCAAGGGCATTCCGCGCGGGGACGGCGTCGGCTACGAGATCTTCGACAAGCCGAACTTTGGCATCTCCGATTTCGTCCAGCGCGCCAACTACATCCGGGCCGTTCAGGGGGAACTCGCCCGGACCATCTCGCAGGTCGATAGCATCGAGAGCTCGCGGGTGATGATTGTCATGCCGGAAAACCGCCTGACCGCGGACGGCTCACGCAAGCCCACCGCTTCCGTCTTCCTTCACGTTCGCGGCAACAGCCTGCTCGCCACCCAGACCGTCGCCGCCATCCGCTTTCTGGTGGCTAACGCAGTCGAGGGGCTCACGCCCAACAACGTCAGCGTGATCGATAATCTCGGAAATGTGCTGTCGGAGAACACCGATGGCGATCCCGTCGCCGGACTGACCTCCAACCAGCTGTCGGCCCGCCGCAATCTTGAGCAGTACCTGTCGAAGAAGGCCGAGAGCATGCTGGAAAAGGTCCTCGGACCCGGCCAGGCGGTGGTTCGTGTCTCGGCGGAAATCAACTACGACAACCTACAGCGCACGGAGGAGAAGTATGATCCCGAGGGGCAGGTGTTGCGGACGTCGACGGTCAACGACGAGGCCACCGACAGTCTTACCGCGAATTCTGCGAGCGGCGGTGCGGTGGGAACTCCGACCAATTCGAATTCCGAGACCAATTCGGTCGCCGGTGGCGTGCCGGCGACGCGCACCAACACCAAGAAAAAGGTCACCAACAACCAGTTTGAAATCAACAAGGTCCAGAGCACGACAACCCAGGGCGCGGGCGGACTCCGCCGCCTGAGCGCCGCGGTGTTCGTGGCCCAGC
>JANXMD010000740.1 GCA_025354845.1 Verrucomicrobiota bacterium
CACCCCGGCGCTGCTGCTCGGCCTGTACGAGGTGGCCGTGCCCGCGCTTCGTGAAGCGCTCCACCGGCATAGCGCGGACACCCACCTCCTCGCGGATCAACCGTCGCGCCGTCTGATTCGTTTCGCACTGGTCGACGTGGACGACCTGCTCGATTACGGCCGCAAGAGCATCAGCGCCCTGGTCTCCCCGGAAGATCGCGTTGCCGCCCAACCCGGACTGTCGATCCTCCGGCAGGCCCTAGCAGCCGCCGGCGGGCTCGACGGTACCCTACCAGCGTCGGGCGCAATTCCCGCACCGCTCCATTCCGCCATGCCGTTTCAGTTCGACGGCAGACCGCAGCGCGACGAACGCTTCCCCGATCCCTACAATATGGGCGTCAACGCGGAAGTGTTCCTCTACGACGAGTCGCTTCCCCTCGACGGAAAGGTGCTCATGATGTTCTACAAGCGGCTGCGTGAAATCGACGTGCCCGAGATGATGGCCAGCATCCTCGCCGAGACCCCAGACAAGCCTTGGGGCTACTACCGCGACATGACCCGTCAGCTTTGGGATGAGGCACGTCATGCCATGTTGGGTGAGGTCGGGTTTGCCGCCGCTGGGATCGATTGGGCCGGCAAGGTGAGGATCAATTTCACCTGGTCCCTCGGACTCAATACCCAGCTCACCCCGCTTGAACGCCACGGCGTGCTGTACTTCATCGAACAGGGATTGATGCCCAAGACGGGCAAGCGGCACGAATGGGAGGTCGGTGTCCGCAGCCGGAACGGGCTCGCCGCCACGTTCCAGGATTTCGATTGGGCCGACGAGGTGCTTCACGCGCGTGTGGGTCGCGACTGGTACGTCAGCCAGATGCCCAGTCCGCATGAGGCCGTGGCTTTTGGCGATCGCGCCTGGAACAAAGTCCTCCTGGGTTGGGAACACTGGCGCAACCAAGGCCACACTCAGCACGCGAACTGGTGGCCGGCCGTGTACCAGCAGTATTGCGAAGCCAACCACGTCACTCCTGATCCGATGGCTGCGGCATTTGCGACGACTTACCAAAGCGTGCGCGCCGACCTTAAAGATCTGTCGGCATCCGCGTGAGCCACGACGAAGCATCTCAGTCTGCCCCGGTCATCGCATCGTCGGTGGAGACGGTCCTGCCCGGGGTGTTGCGCTGGTCGGTCTTTTCGCCGGCCCACAAGGTAGAACTTTGCAGCCACGCCGTCCGGATGCCGGGCACACGGGGAACTGGACTGGTGTTCGATCCGATTTCGCTGTCCGCCGAAATCTGGGATTGGTTCCCACCCGACGGCCCACCGGACGCCTTGGTGCTCTCCAACGGGAATCACGAACGCGACGCCGCCGTGTGGCGCGCTCTATTTCCGGTGCCGGTCTGGGCCGCCCCCGAAGCGCGCATCAATCTTTCCGGCGTGAGCCACTGGGCATCCGGCGATTCCCCTTCGAGCCCAATTCCCGGCTGGAATCTCCTTCCCCTGCCCGGTGGCGCACCAGGCGAATCGGCGTGGCATTGCCCGGCCTTGTCGCTGGTGGTGTTTGGCGATGCCGTGGTGAACCTTGCAGGAAGAACCCTCGAGTTGCTCCCCGACAACTACTGCACCGATCCCGCGCGGTTGCGGCGGTCGCTACGAGCTATGCGCGCGATCCCGTTCGAGAACGCGTTGTTCGCCCACGGGACACCGTTGATCGGATCTGCCTCACGTCGGATCGCCGAACTCTTGTAAAGCGGTCCGCCGCCGCTAGCGTCCGGGCGACGACATGCCACTCCCCTTCGAACTCGCCCTCGCCCTGCGCTACCTGCGGCCGAAACGGACGTTCGTGTCGATCATCACTCTGATTTGTATCGCCGGCGTCACGCTGGGGGTCGCGGTGCTGATCATCGTGATCTCGGTCATGACCGGCTTTGACCAGCAGCTCCGCAATCAGCTCATCGGATTCAGCGCGCATCTCCGGGTCGAGCAACGGGGTCACGCCCTTCAGGACTGGCCGGCCCTCGCCAACTCGATCCAGGCCGATTCCAGCGTCCGCGCCGTGGCTCCGTACATCGACGTTCCGGTTCTGGTGGAAACCGAACCCGCAGATGGGGGCGGCATTTCGTTTGGAACCATCATTCGTGGCATCGATCCCACCCTGGAAGCCCGCGCCAACAGCATCACCAACCGGGTTCTGGAGGGCGACGGGCGGCTCACGCCCAAGTCCGTCCTGATGGGTTACGTGCTCGCAGACGCCAAGGGCATCCACGTGGGCGATCACATCGCGGTGTATTCCGCCGCCGCCTTCTCGAAGCTAAAGGCCTCTCGGGAACGCGCCAAGGGCGCCGGCCGGAGCGAACCGGACGAAGTCGAACTCGCGGAAGACTACCGGATCCGTGGTCTCGTCGACTTCGGACTGAATGATCTCAACGCCAACCTCATTGTCGCCTCCCTTCCCGACGCTCAAGACCTCGGCGGTCAGGCCGAGGGCGTGCAGGGCTTGAAGGTCATGCTCAACCGCCCGGAAATGGAGGAGACGGAACGAATGCAGCGGGCGCTGAAGAAGCAGCTGGGTCCCGCGTACGGCGTGGCGACGTGGATGGAGGAAAGCCGTGATTTCCTGAACGCGTTGGCCACCGAGAAGACGGTGATGTTCTTCATCCTGTTCTTCATCGTGATCGTGGCGGCCTTTGGAATCATGAGCGCACTGATCACCTTCGTGGTTCAGAAAACACGCGAGATCGGCATGCTGAAGGCGCTCGGTGCGAGCCCGGCCTCGGTGGCGGGCCTGTTCCTTGCCCAGAGCCTCATCGTGGGCGTGCTCGGGGTGGCCAGCGGATTCCTGCTCGGCATGCTGGCGCTGGCGTACCGCAATGAATTCCTGTCGACCATGAACCGCCTGACCGGGTTCAACCTGTTCCCACCCTCGATCTACCAGTTCCGTGAACTTCCCGCGCAGGTTGTGCCGTCAGACGTGTGGATCATCTGCTCGGTGTCGCTGTTCAGTTGCTTGATTGCCGGACTGATCCCCGCCCTACGCGCCGCCTGGCTGCAACCTGTGGAGGCCCTCCGCCATGAGTGATGCCCTGCTGGTCGCCACGGCGATTCACAAATCCTACTCGCTGGGAAAGCGTCGCCTGGAAGTGCTCCGAGGTGTCGATCTCACCGTTCGCCGCGGCGAATTTGTGGCACTACGCGGCGCCAGTGGTGCGGGGAAAAGCACCCTGCTACATCTCGCTGGCGGACTCGATCGTCCCGATTCGGGGACCTTGACGGTCGGCGGCACCGACCTGTCCACACTCTCTCAGACGGGACTCACCACCTTCCGAAATCGCCGAATCGGCTTTATCTTCCAAGCCTACCACCTCTTGCCGGAACTCGACGCCGTGGAAAATGTCAGTCTGCCCGGGCGTATGGCGCGTCGTCCCGCCACCGAGGTACGCGATCAAGCCCGTCAACTGCTCACGCGAGTTGGACTCGGCGATCGATTGGAACATCGCCCGTACGAACTTTCCGGCGGCGAACAGCAGCGGGTGTCCCTGGCCCGCTGCCTGATCAACAATCCGGAACTCATCCTGGCGGACGAACCCACCGGGAACCTCGACACTCGGACCGGGATGGAAGTCCTCGAACTCCTGCTCTCCCTCGGCCCCGAACGCGGCACCACGCTGGTCGTGGCGACTCATGACGCCAAGGTCGCGGAGCGCGCCGGCCGGGTGGTTCAGTTGGAGGATGGAAAAGTGGTGGGTTGAGGCCGAAGGGTGAAGGGTGAAGAGTGAACTGTTTAAGAGTTTAAGCGTTGAAGAGGGCGGAGCGTTGGTTTGGGACCAAGTTCCCTTCAACCTAAACCCGGCAGTCGAAAACGAGGATGGACGTAGAGGATGGGAAAGAGGAACCGAGCGCAGTGCTTTCAGTTCCTTTACCGTTGGGTGACTTCCAACTCATGCTGCGCGGCGCGGGTTTGCTGGGACCAGCGCGATGCTGCGCTCCCGGGTGCAAATCGATGGGGATGGACGACCCGATCCTGAGCGCCGTAGGTGCGTAATCTGTGTAGAACCGTTCACCGCAACACGATTGAGCCGCGGCGGGGCGGCATCGTCTGAGCAGGTTCAGCGGAGGATGTCGCCCCGACGGGGCTTCGGATTCGTTTCGTGTTGCTTCTACAACAATGTCGCGCC
>JANXMD010000179.1 GCA_025354845.1 Verrucomicrobiota bacterium
GATCGAGGCTATACGACAGCCCCTGGTGCCCGTACTTGGCGTAGTAGTCGGAGTGGGTCGGGGAGCGGTCGTTGGCGTACACGACGTGACAGGCGGAGCAGCCGCTGGAGCGGTAGTCGCCCGGGTGGTTGTTGCTGCCCATGAAGTCGAGCAGGGGATCGTGCAGGCGTGTCTTTTGGAGGTTCAACCAGACCGGATCGGTTCGCAGCTGGGTGCCGAGTCCGCGCTCGCTGAGACGGCGCCCGGGTTTTCCAGGAGCCTCGGCAATATTGGGAAGTCCTAGTGAATTGGGCTTTTCGCCGCCTTTTTCAAAGACACGCAGAATGTTGCTGGGCTGACTGACGGTGAAGCGAGGAAGGGGATTGATGTAGGGCAGGATTCCATACAGCCGGGTGGATTCGGGGTCGACGGGTACCGGGCTTTCGAGCCGCAGCGGGACGCCGTCGAGACCGTGGGCCTGCCCGTATCGGTAATTCCGCTGCGAGAAAGCGCCGTTGTTGTAGAGCGCGGCGCCCCAGAGCATGGCGCCGTGGCGCATGATGCTGTGACGGACGTGGGCGACGCTGTCGCCGTGGCAGAGTCCGCAGGCGCGATCGGCGACGCGGAGGTCGCCGGGATTCACGAATTGGATGAACTCGGCCGACTCGTGATTGAGCAGGACGCTGGATTCGTTCGGATTGGCCGAGGATTCCCACAGCGTTGGATTGCGCGGCATCACGTGGGCCTGGCGTTGGGTGAGTCCCGCCGACGGATTGCCGCCGTGGCAGTCGGTGCAGCCGAGGACGACGTTCGGCGAGGTATGCATCGAATGCGCATCGGTCGTGCGATGACATTCGAGGCAGCCGGCCGACTTGGCGTGCGCCTCGTCCCGGGATTGATCGATCCGGTTCCGTGCCGGCCGTTTCGCGGCGGCATCAGGGAGCGGGAGATCGGTGGGAACCGAGATGGCGGGCCCCGCCGCGGCAAGGTAGCGCTGCAGCGGCGATTCCGCGCGCGCGCCGGTGAGTGCGAGGCAGGCTAGCGCGAGTCCCAGGATCCGTGTGATCAGCCACCGGTCGCTGGAACCGGGAATCCTCGAATGGGGACGGAGGGAAATCACAGGTTCAGTAGGTGAGATTGAGCGCGATCACGCCGCTGTAAAGAAAGGTGTCGGGCTGGCCGACGCGAGCGGGCTCCAAATCGTCGAACCCGGGAACGGGACTGGTGCTGCGACGGTAGAGATCGCGATACCCGCCACCGGGGATGAGCACACCGACGCCTGCGGTGAAAATCACGTTGTCCGTGAGGAAGGGCCGGTACTGGAATCCGAGACTCAAATCGAACCCGAGCTCACCGCGGATATTGTCCTGCTGCAGCGCGGACTGTAGCGGGTCGGTTTCGGCGAACCGGAGGTAATTGAAGTTCAGAAACGTCTTCAACTTTGGGGTGGTGTCGATATCCACCCCGGCGCTGTAGATGTAGATCCCCGGGTTCACGAAGTTCGCTTGCCCCTGGGTTTTGCTGGTCCGGAGATTTGGAAAGAGTGAGTTGGGTTGTTTTAGCGCGACAGCCGTGCCGCCGAGGTTGAGTCCCTGATGGACGTAATAGCTGAACGTACCGCCGGTGAAGTTGGGATTTTCGAGGATGGCGTCAAAACCGCCACCGTGGCTGTCGGCGGCGTTGTGATCGCCGCTGCCCCAGAGGAAGGAGGCTTTGTAGCGAATCCAGTCGCGATCGTAGCTCAACTCCAGTGCCGCCATGCGGGCGTTAATGTCCACGCGGTGCCCGGCGAGCGGGTTGAAATCATCGCGCCCCATCGCCTGGTAAAACTGATGGCTCACGTTCCAGCGTCCCAGGTGACCATCCCCCGCCCAGCCGAAGTAAAAGGCCTCGAGCCCGTGCGATACCGGCGTGCCAAACGGGGCGGGTCGGACGATGGCGCCTGTCCGATCGTAATGGACACCGGGCTCATCGAGGTTGGCAGCCATCGACCACTGCGCGGTGTAGCCATGCCAAAGAAAGTCCTGTCGATAGGCGTTCGCGAAAAACACCTTCTGGTTCCGCTGATCGAACGTGTTCAGGCCTGAGAACGTGTCTTTTTCCCGCATGTCGAAGCCGGCGAGGTTGTACTGCCAGCGATTGTTATCCCAGTTGCCGAAGAGGCGTCCGCCCAGATTGACGTCGTTGAAGAGGAAGCCGCGGAAATCGTGGTTGTAACCCTGGCTGCCGGCCTTGACCGCGAGGAAGTCGTAGTTCTCGGAGAGGTCGCCGAGATGGTATTCCGCTGAATACTCCTGCAGGGCGAAGAAGCTTCGGGTCCGGTCCACGTAGCGGGCGCCGAGTTCGCCAGCGCCTGCCTGCCCCAGTTGGCCATTGAGCAGGGTGCCGATGTCACCCGGTTGCGACACCCAGCCATTCGGCGGCGGCGCCGTATTCGGGCCGCGATCGATGCCGCGGGGATCCGGGGCGAGCAGGCCATTCTCCTGCACCCGCGCCTGGTTCACGTTGAACACGGGCAGCAGCTTGATCGACCAGTGAGACGGCTTGAAGGACGTCTCGCCCTCGAACAGGTCGAAAGCGACGCCAAAGGTCTGCTGAATGCTGAACGACTCGCCCCGCCCGAAGAATTCCGCGCCGTCCGCACGGGCGGTGCTGACTCCCGAGGGGGTGGGCACGCGACGAAACTCGACCGCGGTGTCACTCGTGGCAGTGAGGTTGAGAAAAACGTCCTGTCCCCAGAGTGGCAGGTCGCCCTTCAGCCGCGACTGTTCGTAGGGATGCCACAGGCGGGGTTCCGTGCGTTCGAAAGGCTGCTCGCTGAGGCCGCTGGTGTAGCGTCGCCAGGGCGCATATCCGAAGCCAACTTCGAACCGATTGGGCATCGGCGTCGTGTTCGGAGGAATGCCTTTGCCGCGTGCACTGACCGGGTACTCGGGCGACTCGTCGAAATGGAAGTTCTGCCGGTCGTTGATGCGGACC
>JANXMD010000010.1 GCA_025354845.1 Verrucomicrobiota bacterium
CGCGCGAACTCCAGGTGCGCCCAACACCCGCCGGATGGCGTTTGATCCAGCACCCGGTTCGGGAGCTCCAACGATTGCGCGGACCGGTCGAGCGGGTACGCCACGTGGCCCTCGACACGGCGAACGCCTGGCTTTCCCAGCGTCGGTTTCCCACCGGACTGGCCGAGGTGGAACTGAACTTGGATCGGGTTCCGAATTCGGGGAGCATCACTTGGGAATGTCGCTATCCCGGCGGCGCGGTGACCCGCGTGATCGCAGATTTTGGAGCCTCCGAGATCCGGGTGGATCGCACCGCCTCGGGCCGGACCGATTTCTCCCCAACCTTTTCAGGCGTGCACCGCGGGCCGCTCCGGGTCGTGGACGGACGGGTGGATCTCCGGTTGCTGTTAGACACCTCGTCGTTGGAAGTTTTCGCTCAGGGTGGAGAAACCGTCCTGACCGACCTGATCCTTCCGCCATCGCCTGAGCTCCGCTTCGCCATGACCGCAGACGGTCGGGGTCGCGAAACGCGTATTGCGTCTTTGTCACTGAGACCGTTGAAATCAGCAGCTCCCTTCATCCACGCCGGAACCCAATGAGATCCATGAAGTCCCAAGCCTCGTCCGCGCCCGCGACGTTCCGATCCGATCGCCGCGCCGGCACCCCTGCAACCGCCGCCTTCACGCTGATTGAGCTGCTGGTGGTCATCGCCATCATTGCCATCCTCGCCGGCATGCTCCTCCCGGCGCTCGCGCTGGCGAAGGAGAAGGCCAACCGTACCGCCTGCCTCAACAACCTGAAGCAGATCGCGCTGTACATGCAGTTCTATACGGATGAGTACCGCGACGTCTTTCCGGCGCACCGCAACCAGGGGGAAACCGACAATCCGACGACGGCGGTCACCAACTGGTGGGGCTCCGCGATCGTCGGGAAGGACGGGGGAAGCTCGAACCTTTTTCATTGCCCAAGCATCAAAGGCGCGCGCACCGATGCCGGGGTGAAGTGGTCCTGGAAGTTCAATGCCCACCTGGTGGGTTATGGCTACAACGCGTTCTTCCTCGGGCACTACCCGTATGGTCCGGATTCCATCACCGTGAACGGGGTGAAGTTTGATGTCGCACCGTGGTTGAAGCGCTCGGCGGTGGTGACCCCTAGCCAGACCCTAATGTTGGGCGACGGCATTCCCAAAGCCGATGGCAGTTGGAGCAGCAGTCTCTGGTGGCCGACCAGCGGCATGAGCAAGGGGCAGGGACTGGAGGGCATCGACAACAACCGTCACCGGGGCTACGGCGTGGTCGTGTTTGTTGACGGACACTCTGAGGCGCGTCGCGGCGCCAACATCAACCCCCCGGTTGATCCGGCCAGCGGTGGGGCGAGGGCTCTCGACAACTCCCAGTACTGGGATCCCCTGAATCGCGCTGGCCGCTGATTCGTTCCGAATCCCCAGGCGTCGTTGCGCCAGGGTTTCTCCAAGCCAACTCCGACCCGTTTGTCTTCCCGTCCTTGAGGCCGGGCACGCTCCCCGCATGCCTGAACGTCCCGTCCGCCGTCTCCACAACCCCTGCTTGATCCTATGAAGTTGCGCATCTTGTACTGGTCCATCACCTCGGCGTTGGCCGGGTTTCTTTTCGGCTTCGACACCGTGGTCATCTCCGGTGCGGAGCAAAAAATCCAAGCCCTTTGGGGCCTGAGTCCTGCGGTCCATGGACTGGCGATGGCCTCGGCACTGTATGGAACGGTGCTCGGATCGCTGCTGGGCGGCTGGCCGACGGACCGATGGGGACGCAAGCGCACCTTGGCGGCCATTGGCGTGTTGTATGTGATCTCGGCACTCGGCTGTGGGTTCGCGCCCGGCGTGATGAGCTTCATCGCCGCGAGGGTGATTGGTGGCCTGGGAATTGGCATCTCGACGGTGGCGGCGCCGCTGTACATTTCCGAAATCGCGCCTCCGAGCCATCGCGGCCGTCTGGCGGGCATGTTCCAGTTCAATATCGTTTTCGGCATCGTGGTGGCCTTTGCCTCCAATGCGCTGCTGGCGGGGGTGGGGGAGAACGCCTGGCGTTGGATGCTGGGGGTCGCGGTGATTCCCTCGCTGGTGTACACGCTGCTCTGCCTCGGAATCCCGGAGAGTCCCCGCTGGTTGCTTTCGCGCCGCGGGGATCGCGAGGCCGCGATTGGGGTGCTCCAGCTCATGGATCCGGAAGCCTCCCGCGAGACGCTCGAGGCGGAGGTGGATCGGCTACGTCCGGCGACGCGAATCGCCGAGGTTCCGGAACCCTTCTGGAGCCGGAAACATGTGGTTCCGATCGGGCTCGCCGTCCTGGTGGCGTTTTTCAACCAGTTGTCGGGGATCAACGCGATCCTCTATTTCGCCCCTCGGATTTTTGCCCTGACCGGACTGGGACCGCAGGCCGCGCTGCTGCAGTCGGTGGGCATCGGCGTGACCAATCTGGTGTTCACCTTTGTGGGAATCTGGCTCATCGACCGGTGCGGTCGCCGAACCCTGCTTCTTGTGGGTTCCTTCGGTTACATCGCGTCATTGGGCCTGACGTCGTGGGCCTTTTTCACCGAGCATTTCGCGATCGTGCCGGCGTGCATCTTCGCCTTCATTGCAGCGCACGCGGTGGGGCAGGGTGCGGTGATCTGGGTGCTGATCTCCGAGATTTTTCCCGATCGGCATCGGGCGGCCGGGCAAGCGCTGGGAAGCTTTACCCACTGGATTTTTGCGGCCCTGTTGACGACCTTCTTCCCCGCAATGATTGCCCGCTTCGTTCCTGGCCAGGTGTTCCTCTTCTTCTGCGGCATGATGGGGCTTCAACTGGCGTGGGTTTGGTTCCTGGTGCCCGAAACCCGGGGACTGAGTCTGGAGGCCATTCAGGAACGCCTGGGAATCCGCGAGGCCTCAGGGACGACCGCGAAATGAACGATTGTATTCGGGCGGTGGGCATCGGCGAGGTGCTCTGGGATCTGCTCCCCGCGGGCCCGCAATTGGGCGGGGCGCCGGCGAATTTCGCGTGTCACGCCGCAGCGCTGGGGGCAGAGGCGTCGGTGATTTCGCGTCTGGGCGACGACTCGCTGGGGCGGGCGGCGCTGGAGGGATTGAGGGATCGGGGACTCGACGTGAGTGCGATTTACGTCGATTCCGACCTGCCCACCGGCACCGTGGCGGTAACCGTTGAGCCCAGCGGCAATCCGTGCTTCTCCATCACCGAGGGCGTTGCTTGGGACGCGTTGACCGTGGACGACGCGGCCCTGGAGCGGGTGCGTCGAGCGGACGTGATCTGCTTTGGTTCCCTCGCCCAACGGACTCCGCGGGCGGCCAATGCGATTCAGGAGCTGGTGGCGGCGACGCCTCGGGAGGCCCTTAGGATTTTTGACATCAATCTGCGGGCCCCATTCCAGTCGCGAGGGGTGGTCGTCCGGTCGCTGGAGGCGGCGACCGTCTTGAAGCTCAATGAAACCGAGTTGCCGGTGCTTGCCGGGTGGTTCGATCTCCGTGGGGAGCCGTCGGAACAGTTGGAGGCGTTGGGGCGGCGTTTTGGGTTGGAGGGAATTGCCCTGACGCTGGGCGCGGCCGGCAGCCGGCTCTGGCGTGCAGGCGTGTGGCATGCGGCAACCGCCCGCCCGGTGGCCGTGCGGGATGCGGTGGGCGCCGGGGATTCCTTCACGGCGGCGCTGGCGATCGGCTGGCTCCGGGGCTGGGAGTCGGCGGACATCCTCGCCGCGGCCACCGAGGTGGCTGCCTTTGTCTGCACCCAATCGGGCGCCACGCCACGCCTGCCGGTGGGGTTGGTGACGCGTTTTCGGACTCCTGAAGCCAGGCCAGCGGCGTGAGCGGCAGGCCCCTTTAGGCTTCGAGTCGATCCGTAGCCATTCAAAAACCGCTTTGACGCCCCGATCTTGCCGGGTAATCTCCCCATTCCGCTTGGTGCGGGTCTCAGCATGGAAAAAGAACGCAAATTGATCGTCGCCGGCAACTGGAAGAGCAACAAGACCGTTGCTGAATCGCTGGCATTGGTGGGGGATCTCAAACGCGAGCTCGCCGCGGTGAAGGAAGTGGACATCGTCGTCTGCCCTCCGTTCACGGCGCTCGAAAGCGTCTCCAAGGCCATCCTCGATTCGAACATCCGCCTCGGCGCGCAGAACATGAGCGAGAACGGCTACGGCGCGTTCACCGGTGAAGTCGCCGCCGGCATGCTCAAGGAATTTTCCGTCGGCTACGTCGTGCTCGGCCATAGTGAGCGGCGCCAGTTTCAGAAGGAGTCGGATGCCCTCGTCGCCCGCAAGGCGGCCGCGGCGCATGCGGCCAACCTGGTGCCCATCGTCTGCGTGGGCGAGACGCTCGCGGAGCGCGAGGCCGGCATCACCGATCGCGTGGTGGAAACCCAGGTCCGCGGTTCGCTCGCCGGGCTCACCCCCGAGCAGGTGGAGAAGACCATCATCGCCTATGAGCCCGTTTGGGCCATCGGCACCGGCAAGACCGCCACCAGCGCGCAGGCGCAGGAGACCCATGCGATGATTCGCAAGGTCGTCGTGGCCATCCATGGCGATTCCGTTGCCCGCCGGGTCCGCATCCAGTATGGCGGCAGCGTGAAGGCCGCCAATGCCCGCGAGCTGTTGAGCCAGCCCGACATCGACGGCGCCCTGGTGGGCGGCGCGAGCCTCGAGGTCCGCAGCTTCGCCGACATCATCAAGAATTCGATCTAATCTGACCGGATCCAGGTCCTGCCCGGATCCGCCGTTCGTCCCTGTTTACAACCCTTTTTCGTTTCGCGTTATGAGTCTCCTGATCGGCCTGTTGAGCTTCGTGTTGTTTCTGGTCTGCCTGCTTCTGGGCCTGCTGGTGTTGATCCAGCTGCCCAAGAAGGAAGCCGGCATGGGCCAGGCGTTTGGCGGCGCCGCCACCGATGCGCTGTTCGGCGCCGGGTCCGGCAATGCGCTGACCCAGATGACCAAGTACGCCGCCGGGGCGTTCCTGGTCCTCTGTCTGGTGATCTCGGTCCTGGGCAAGCAGGCCAGCAAGTCGAAGACCGACCGCATTCGCCAGCAACTCGCGCAGACCGCCCCCGCCGCGGTGACCCCCGCAGCCGCACCGCTTCCGGCCGCACTGGCCACCAACGGCGTTGCGCCCGCCAAGTAAGCTTCCCACACTGCCGCCAGCCATGCTGGTGTCGCCCAACGCCCCCGGAACTTTACCGGTGGCGTTTTGCGTTTTTGGCTGGGGATGGGGGCGGATGATTGCCGGACTCTTGCTGCTTTCCTGGATTGGCTGCACCCGCGTTCCCGAGGCCGACGTGGTCCTCCACAACACCTCGGAGCCCGAGACGATCGATCCTCACATCCTCACCGGTCAGCCGGACGGACGCATCGCCGCCGCGCTGTTCGAGGGACTCACCCGGTTTGATCCGCAAACCGGCCGAGGCATTCCCGGATTGGCCGAGCGATGGGACATCAGCCCCGACGCCAAGACCTACACCTTCCACCTGCGACCGGGCCTCAAGTTCTCCACCGGCGAGCCCATCACGGCGGACGATGTGGTGTGGTCCTGGAACCGCGCCGTGGCCCCGGAAACCGCGGCGGACTACGTCAATTTCTACTTCTACGTCGTCAACGGAAAGGCCACCGCCAACTCGACCAACACTCCCGCCCAAAGGCCTCCGCTCGGGATTCGCGCCCTCGATGCGCGCACCGTGGAGGTGCGGTTGGTGAATCCGACGCCGTTCTTTCTCGATCTGTGCGCGATGCGGATCATGGCGGTGGTGCCGCGCTTCGCCATCGAGCGCGATGGCGACCAATGGGTGCGGCACGATCCGATCCCCTGCAGTGGTCCCTATCAGTTGGTCCGTTGGCGCCCGAACGCGGGCATCCGGCTGAAGCGGAATCCGCGCTACTGGGACGTGGAGAATGTCCGGTCGGAAACCATCGACGTGCTCTCCGGGGATTCGCCTTCGGCCGCGCTGAATCTCTTCCTTACCGGCCGAATCGACTTCCTGGTCGACAAGACGGTGTTGCCTCCCGAGCTGGCGGACACCTTGAAGCAGCGTCCGGAGTTCCATCCCTTCAACTACCTGGGTAACTACTTTGTTCGCTTCAACTGCACGCGGAAGCCGCTCGACGACGCACGGGTGCGTCGGGCGATGTCGCTGGTGATCGACAAGCGGCGGCTGGTCGAACGCATCACGCGCATGGGCGAGCGACCCGCCGATGCGCTGGTGCCACCGGGCACCGATGGATATGACGGCGCCCGTGGACTGGGTCGCAACGCGCTCGATGCCCGAACACCGCAGGCCTTTGAAGCCGCAATGGCCACCAATATCGTGGAGGCGCAGCGGCTGCTGGCGGAGGCGGGCTTTCCTGGCGGACGTGGATTCCCGCGGCTGTCCTACATGTTCAATGCCGGCGGCGGTGGTGGCGCGCGCATGCACGAGCAGATGGGCGTCGAGATGCAGGCGATGTTTCGCAAGCACCTGGGTATCGAAATCGACATGCGACCCATGGAGTACAAGACGTACCTCACCGACATGTCCCACCTGAACTACGACCTCATCCGGAGTTCCTGGGTGGGTGATTACAACGATCCGACGACCTTCCTCGACCTGTTTCTTTCCGACAGCGGCAACAACCGCACCGGCTGGAAGAATGCGCGCTACGATTCGCTGATCGAACACGCGGCGTCCACCCGCGACCCGGCGGAGCGGTTTCAGCTGTTGCGCGAGGCCGAGACGCTGCTGGTCCGTGACGAGGCACCCATCCTGCCGCTGCACTACTACGT
>JANXMD010000049.1 GCA_025354845.1 Verrucomicrobiota bacterium
TCTGGCTTCCCCTTGTATTCTCAATGGTTGAAGGACGGTGTACCGATTGCCGGTGCGACGTCGTCGGAGTACACGATTCCCCATGTCGGACTGGCACGTACGGGAGCGTATTCCGTGATTGTCAGCAACCCCACCGGTTCCGTTACGAGCACACCGCCGGCAACGTTGACTGTCGATCCGCCGTTTGGGTCGGTGGTCATGCTCGGGAACAGCACGGTGGGGCAGGGCCAGGTGCCCGAATCTGCGCGAATCGGAGTCAAGGCGATTGCTTCCGGCAATTCTCACCGGGTGGCCTTGTTGCAGGATGGATCGGTGGTTGCCTGGGGGGACAATTCTGTCGGGCAGGCGAGTCCACCAGCGTCACTCCGAACCAACATCGCGGCAATTTCAGCCGGTGATTTCTACACCGTGGTGCTGAAACGAGACGGCTCCGTGGGTGGTTGGGGTGATGGATCCTCGAAGCAGTTGGAGTTTCCGTTATCGGTCAGCAGCGGAGTGGTGGCGATTTCCGCGGGTGGGCGGCACGTGCTCGCGGTGAGGACGAACGGATCCGTCGTTGCGTGGGGCGATCCCACAGGGGGAAAGCTTTTCGTGCCGTCCGGGGCTATGGACGGAGTGATCGCGGTTTCCGCCGGGAGTGTTCATTCGCTTGCCCTCAAGTCGGACGGAACGGTGCTTTCATGGGGAACAAATGGATTCGCCCAGACCAATGTCCCCGCGTCTGCGCGCTCTGGGGTGAAATTTGTGGTGGCGGGTGATCGATACAGCGCCGCCATAATCAAGGATGGCTCAGTCATTGTGTGGGGAGATCTGAACTGGGTTCCATCGCCCATTCCGGCGGACGGACTCGTTGACGTCGTCGCGGTTTCTGCGCGAGGACGGCGGGCGCTGTCGCTCAAGCAAGATGGAACGGTTGTATCCTGGGTATCGCCCTTTCTTCCCAACTTCCTTACCCAACCAGAGGTCCAAGGGCGCATCACTGCAATCGCAACCGGCGTGACTGACGCCATGGCACTGCTTGGAAGTCCGACTGAGCTTGTGGCGACGCCAGCAGAGACCGGGGTAACGTTGAACTGGCTGACGAATTCCGCTGGAATGGTTCTTCAGTCCAGCCCGGCGTTGGGGAGCGGGGAATCCTGGGTCGATGGGGGGACGACTCCAGATCCGGTGCGATCGATCCACCGGCTCGCAATTCCGGCCTCAGCGAACGCTCAACGCTGGTACCGGCTCCGAATTCCGTAACGCCGGACGGTTGGACTTTTCGAGTACTGAAGTGCCACGTGGTAGCTGCGACATCGTTGATTTTAACGAGGTCTCGATCGGGCATGTGCGCGGTCCGGCAAGATTCATTCGCTGGCTCACACTCGAACTCACTTCAGCGGCTAGGCACAAGTCAAACGTGCGGGCGTGATCCCAGATGTCCCCAGGTAGAATCATGTCGCCCTTCAGGTGAACGACCCGGGCAATCTTCCGCTTCGAGTTTCAATTCGCGATGGGCCTCGGACGCCACCTGAGCGGATCCGGGGTGCCGGTGGTAACCGGTGATTTCGAGAGCGAAGCCTCCTGCGCAAACTCAAAGAAAAAAGGGAAGCAGTTTCCTGCTTCCCCTTTTCCGCGGAAATCAATCCGTTCGCGATCAGGCCAGCTTGCGGCGGATGAGCGCGAGGCCGGTCAGGCTCATTCCCAACAGCGCAGCAGTCATGCCGCCATCGGGGACGGAATTCACCACGACGTTATCGATCCAACCAGCATTGCTGTCGAAACCCGTGGCATCGCTCAAGCGCAGGGTCGTGCTCAACCCGGTAGCGGTGAACGAGTAAAACACTGAGGTCCCGGTTCCAGGGGTAACGAGTACAGGCATCGTCGCGTTGCCCGTAGCGCTGATGTCAAATCCGTGCAATTGGGGCCCGCCACCGCTGTAGCTCAATGAACCGTTAAACGTATCCAAAGAAACCACATAAGTAGCTCCCATCGTCGTTGCGAACGATTGCTCGATGTAAGCTCCTCCTGTAGAACCGGTTAAATCCAGCCATTGGGAAGGGTTAGTGGGCCAGTAAGGCAGGGAAGCGCCAGTATGGTTTACGTTAACACCGCCGCCTCCTCCAATAGTCCACCCAATCAAGGTGCCGTTGCCCACGCCAAGATCGTGGGGGTTTGAACCGATTGCGTAGGATGGATTCTCAAAGTCTCCGTTGGAGACAAGGTTCGCGGAGGCAGTTCCTGCGCAGGCGAGGGCAAAAGCGCCGCATAGCAAGTTTTTTGTCAGCTGATGTAAATTCATAGTGCGTAAATTCTTCGGTGAGGTGAGAACTGCCTGATCTCCTTGAGGGCAGAACTAAATTGGGTAGCAATTTCCGTACCCCTGCAATTTTGAAACCGAATAGAAATCCTTTTTAACGATCATATACTGTTGTAAGTGAACATTTAAGAAAAGAAGTAGCGGGCCATAATAACGGGTTTCCCTTTTTCGCCATCGCTCGTCACGACGCGAAATCTGTAAAGTATTCAGACATCTGGCCCCGGTTTGTGTAAAGCCTGCCGACAATTTGTTCAGGTTTTCAACAGTCCCGCGGGGATCGAATCCCGTGTGCCACTTTTTCCTTGCGAATCCACGGGCCGGCGACACGGAAGGCCAATGGAGATTGTCATCCTGGCATTCGTTTCAAGCCTCGACCGTCACTTCTTCCTGCCGGCCAATCTTGCGAGGTGACCTCCACCAAGCTCCGTCGATGGGGTAAACACCCCCTATCGCCCGCATTGTCGCTCTCCTCACAGTTCCCACGGACCACGGTTGCAGTGAATCGTTAAGCGCGGGCGTCGGCCGTGGAATCTGTTTCCGTCTGGATAGAGGTTTTGAGTTGCCCGCGTGAGTCTGTGGATGTTCTCGAATGAAAACGAAATCAAACGGTTTCAATACCAGTTCTCCGAAAAGGCTTTTGCCAAAGTGCCCCACAGGCATTCGGGGACTTGATGAAATCACCGGCGGCGGATTACCGCGCGGCAGGCCCACGCTGGTCTGCGGCGGCGCCGGATGCGGGAAGACCTTGCTCGCGGCGGAATTCCTCGTTCGTGGAGCCGTGCAGTTCGATGAGCCGGGCGTGCTGATGGCCTTCGAAGAAACGGAGAAGGAATTGAAGGCTAACGTGGCGTCCCTGGGTTTTGATCTGGACGGCTTGGTTCGAAGGAAGAAAATCGTCATTGATTACGTCCACATCGAGCGCAGCGAATTCCAGGAGAGCGGCCAGTATGATTTGGAAGGCTTGTTCGTTCGGCTTGGCCACGCGATTGATTCCATCGGGGCCAAGCGCGTCGTGCTCGACACGCTGGAGGTGCTATTCGCGAGTTTGCCGAATGAATCGATCCTCCGCAGTGAATTGCGCCGACTCTTCCGCTGGCTCAAGGAGAGAGGCGTCACGGCCGTCATCACCGCCGAGCGCGGACGCGAATCGCTGACGCGTCACGGGCTTGAGGAATACGTTTCC
>JANXMD010000050.1 GCA_025354845.1 Verrucomicrobiota bacterium
TTCGGCGCGTCGTCCGGTTTCGCGGAGCATGTCCATGTGGAGATTCCGCTCTGCCCGCAAGGAGGCGAGGGAATCGGACTGGGCCGCCAACACGGGAATCTTCTCGAAGAGCAACACGGCGAACCCTTCGGGCGCGAGGAGGTGCGTCAGCCGGACGGCGCATGGAGTGTGACGCGCCGGATGAATCCGGCCATTCATCGACAGGAGGAGTTCATCCCAGTCCCCCGCGGTTCGACCGAATTCGAGCGGGATCACCAAGCCGATGAGGCCACCGGAAATCCGCACCGCCTCCGTCACCAGCGCATCGAGCGAACCGATGCCCACCTCGGATACGCCGGGGCCTACCCAGACCGCCCCGCAGGATCCGGTAGTCCAGCGGGTGCGCGTGGTGTCGGTGGCATTTCGTGGATGAAATGCCACGAGAGGGACCGCATCGACACCAAGGCCCCGGACCCGAAGCTTGTCGGCCAGCGCGTCATCACCGGCGAACCAGACGGTCGACACGGCCCCCTGCAACCGTGCGAGCCATTCGACGATCTCGGCGTGGCGGTCGGATTTTGGGAAAGTCGGTGAGGAATTCACGGCGATGATGTTGGAACTCGCAGCACGGAGTGTGGAGAACCCTCCCTCCGCGCGATCCCCAACGTCAAGGGTCCGGCCACGGGGGACTCAATTGAGCGAGAAATCCTCCGGGGACATGGCCAGCAGGCGATCCCTCCAACTGTTGCGGATCCGCAGAATGTGCTGCCAAAGCGAGACCGGCGGCACATCGAAGATCAGATCGGGCGACGCGGGATGCGTCAGCCAGGACTGCCGTTTCATTTCGGCGTCGAGCTGTCCCGCCGACCATCCGGCGTATCCGGCAAACACGCGCATCGACAATCCAGACTCTGGCCGCTTGCCCATCCGGATGAGCTCGTCGAGATCGTGATGCAAAACCACTCCAGGCACCGGCTGCTTTGCCGGCTCGGTTGCCGCCCCGGAATGCAGCACGCTGAGTGCGGAAGGCTGCACGGGCCCTCCACCAAACAAGGTCCGCTGCCGCAAGGACGACGGCAGCGTTCGGTCGAAGGCGGCCTCCAGCAGGGTTTCGGTCGGCCGGTTCAGGACAATTCCGAAGGCACCGTCGGCGTCATGCGAGCACACGAGCACGACACTCCGGTGGAAGTAGCTGCCGCGAAGGCTCCCTCCATCCAACAGCAGCATTCCGGCCAGCGAAGATTCAGGCGACGGCATGGCAGAGGAAAAATGCGATGCCCTTGAGCCACCGGCAAATCTGATTATTGTGGATCCGTGATTTCCCTGCGCCGCCTCCGCCTCCGCCACGTGTTGATCGCCTTCGCTGCCGTGGCATGCTTCACCGCCTGCCACCATTCCGCGGGCAGCCGCGAATTCGTGCCCGGCAAAGGCTGGGTGCCCAACTGACCGACCGTTTTGCGCTGAAGGCTCGGACAAAAAACCGCCGGCAGGTGGCCTGCCGGCGGTCTCGCCTCGGGTGAGGAAGATTCGAGGGAACCAAGGTCAACCCTGGATCAGCGCGAGGGCCGCTTCGGCCATTTTGGGGCCGGTGAGGCCGTGCTTCACGTAGAGTTCCTCCGCGGTGTAGGCCGACTGACCAAACTCACCGGGGATGCCAAGGGTCCGGACACGATGAGCGATGCCCGCCTGCGACAGCGCGTGCGAAACTTGTGCGCCCATGCCGCCAACCACCTGATGATCCTCGATGGTCACCAGCCGTCCGCCGGACTTCGTCACCGCGGCGCCGATGGTTTCGAGGTCCACACGGTTGATGAACGGATTGTTGATGACCGTGGCGGATCTGCCCTGGGAGGCGAGGATCTTGGCCGCTTCAAGTGCCTTGTTGAACAGCACGCCGGATCCCACGAGCACCACGTCCGTGCCCTCCTGAATGACCTGAGCGCGGCCCCAGGGATAGGAGGAACCCTCCACCCAGCGAACCGGATAATTCTCGCGGCCAACAAAGAAGATCACCGACTCGCCATCGCGGCCCGCCTCGCGCTCGTGCGCGATATGTTCGATCGCCTGAAACATGAACGATTCGGCCTCTTCGGCGCAGCTCGGAGCGATCACCACGGTGTGGGGAATCGCGCTCACCGCGGCGAAATAAGTGGTGGCCTGATGGCTGGCGCCGTCGGCCGCGTCCTGAAACCCGACGTGTGAGAACATCGCGATCACCGGGGACTGTGAGAGCGCCGCCATGGTGAGCGGGAGGTTGCCCTTGGTGACACCAAACTGGCCGAAGGTGTCCACGATCGGAATGAACCCGATCTTCGCGAGACCCGCCGCGGTGGAAACCATGTTGGATTCCGCGATGCCAACTTCGATAAAGTTGGACGTGGCCTTCTGAAACGTGCTGATGCCGGTAGAGCCCTGCACGTCCGAAGAAACGGAGTAGACCGGATATCCCTTCATCGCGGCGCGGATGGCACCCGCGGCGAGGCCGGCCTGTACCTTGTCTTTTTTCACCGCGGGTGCCACGGGAACCGGGGCGGCGGCCGCAGCCGCGGCCTTGGCCTTCTTGGCTGCTTCCTTTTGCTCCCAGTCGGTGCGCAACTCCTGCGCCCAGGCCTTCAGTTCGACCGGAGTTTGATTGCCGTAGATCTCGTCCACGAACTCCACGATCTTCTCGCCGTTCGCGAGGGGAAATCCGTGGCCGCCAGCGCTGTTCTCCATGGTGCTCTTCACACCATAGCCCTTGATGGTCTTCAGCCAGAGGCAGACCGGCTTGCTGGGATTGGCCTTGGCGTCGGCGACGGCCTTCTCCACCGCGAGGTACACGGCCTGGAGGTCGTGGCCGTTTTCAACCTTGCAAACTTCCCAGCCCAAATCGTCGAGCGACTCAAAGGTGGGAATCATTGAGAAGGAATCCTTGGTGATGCGCCCCGACAACTTGGTGTCGTTGTCCGAAAGCAGCATGACGAACGGATTCACCCGGCCCTTGGCGGCCAGACCGGGGATGGCGGCGAAGGCCTCGCGGGCTTCGCCCTCCATGCTGGCGCCGTCGGACATCAGGCAGAGGGTGACGCGATCCGCCCCGGCGAGTTTATCCCCGATTGCCAGGCCCTGTGCGACCGGCAGCGAGGAGCTCAGCGGGCCGTTGGAGATGAGCACGCCCTCGGGATTGAGGTGGGACTCGCCGTGGCCGGTAAGCTTGGAGGCGATGCTGCGAAATCCCTTCAACGTCTCGAAGGTCATGCCGTCGAAGCCATACAGCGCCCGGACTGCGTAGATGCCGTTCTCGGCGTGGCCGGCGTCGTTAACGAAATGGTAGGCATCGTGCCAGGGGCGTCCCTGGGTCGCGAACATGAGCCCGTGCACCGCGGCGCTCACTTCCGCAAAGGCGGCAGGACCACCCCAGTGGCAGGCGGCTCCACCATTTACGGCGTGGACGTCCATCAGTGCGACCAGGGCCCGCGTGGCGCGGGGATCCGCCAGGGTCACTGACGCGCCCTGCTCATTCTTCACGGTGAGGGCGTACTTCGGTGCCTGGGAGGGGGTCGGTGCCAGACGCGATTTGAGCGACTGCGGCCGGAGCGGCGGAAGTTCAACTTTTGCGACGACGGACGTATCAGCAGCCATGGGACGATTTCGGTAGAGTGCAGTGGGTGCGGTTTCAGTGAACAAACCAACGGCCCGCGACGCTACGAGTCGGGGCTCGAAATGGAAGCCGGTTTTTCGGGATCACGGCAGCAGCCGGGTCCGATAGAACAATGGAGCTGCCCCGGGCGCCGGGACTCCGAGGTCGATCGTTCGATCGCCGCCGCCGAGCACCTGCAGGGAAATCCACTGGCGGAGGTCCACCGAGGATTCGAGTTGAAGCGTCGCATTCGGCGCCGCGCTGGAATGCAGAATCAGATGCCCGAGCGAGCCACGCTGAAGGTCCAAACCCGGGACCAGCGTCCCTACCACGGTGATCACCGATTCCGCGACCTGTGCTGAAGCCACCGGCTCTTCATTCCAGTGGATCTGCGCGAGATTGGTCACCGTGCCCGGCGTCGTCGGACGAATCCTTAGCGTGACCGTTTCAGGTATCAGCAACGGAAGGCGGCCCAGGGAGTAGCCGACCGTTCCCGTCGATTTGGACAAGGTCCCGCGGGTCGCGTCGGCGGCCACCACGATCCAGGTGGGCGGGAGGGTTTGAATGATCTCCACACCGGTGGCCCCGCACTCGCCGTGCGCGGACACCTGCAGGGTCAACGTAAACTCGTCGCCGGCATTGACGGTTTCCGGCGACACCGTCGTCTCGACCCGCACCACCTGCGAGAAACAGAGATTGCCGATGAGCCACTCGATCGCGTTGCCAGCGAGCGCATCGCGCGCCGACGCCGCAACGGCATCGCCGCTTCGCGTCCGCAGGAAGAACTGGGTGACGGTGTTTCGCCGGCTCAGGTCGTCCGGACTTTCCGCTGACGGGGACATTAGGAGAACCGGCCGACCTCGTGCCGTGCCTGCTACTTCGACGTCGCCCTCCCCCGCATCGGCCGATTCCAGAGGACCGTTGTAGGTGAAGTCCTCGACCAATCCGCTGCGAGCATGGAGCAGGGGATGATCGGTAGCCACCGACTCAAAGGTGATGGGCAGCGCGGAGGCCGGTGCGATGCCGGTGGGAACGGCGTGAAGCAAGGCGTACCAGCGTTTTTGCAACGCCGAATCCAATCCTGCAGACGCGGCGAACAGTCTTTCTCCCACAAAATAAAGCGGGGTGCCCGCGGAAATGGCGCGCTCGAAGGAGGTCACGACTGCCTCGGAAACGACCGCGTTCGAATCTCCCGCGTCATTCCAGATGGCCAATCGATACCCGAACAGGGAACTGGGACCAATCGTGGATGCTGAGAGAAAATCCACGGTGTGCCCCAACTTCGTCAGCGCATCCTGGATCGACGCCGACTCGGGTCCTTCAGAAGCGTTGACGAGAACCACGGCCGCCCGGCGGCCTCCGACCGCAACCGTGACCGAGGGGGAAACCAGCGTGGTCCCTGAACTCAACACGGCGCGCGCCGAAAACGAATAGCTGCCCGAATCCGTGGCAATCCACTCCGTGGTATAAGGAGCCGTCTCCGAACTCGCCACCACCGCGCCCCCGGAAAGGTACTCAATCCGAGTGACGGCGGCTTCCAGGTTGGTGACCGCCACCGCGAACGAAATTGGCGCTGGAGAGAATGCGACACTGCCGGCGACCGGTTGGACGAGAAGGATCCCAGCCGGAGGTCCGGCAGGCGTCACCGTCACGCGGACCTGTGGCGAGGTCGCGCTCACACCGGCGAGATCGAAAGCGCGGGCGGTCAAGGAATACGGGCCGACACCAGCGCCGGACCAATCGAGTTGATACGGCGCCACTGTGGAGGTTCCGATCTTCACCTCGTCGCGGTAGAACTCGACCCGTTGGATTCCATCCGTTCCGCCGCTCGCATCGGCAACCAGATGGAAGGATCCCGGAGCCACCGCCGTTGCGCCGGCCGCGGGCGCGGAGAGTCGAGCGGTCGGGGCCACGTGAGGTAACACCGCAAGTGTGAACCGGAGCGTCGCCTGCTGCGACGGTGTGCCGGTGTCCGTTGCCATC
>JANXMD010000099.1 GCA_025354845.1 Verrucomicrobiota bacterium
CCGGTGGTGGAGGCGGTCAAGAAGGCCGGTGTGAAGCGCATCGACGGTGGTTTGCTGGCGGAGATCTCCGCCTTCCGAGGCCCGGCGGTGGGCAGCGGCTGGAATTGGGAGGATTTGTCGGGGTCGGGCGCTCCTGCCGTCTCGCCGCTCACGTTCAACAACAACTGCGTCCGCATCTCGGTGTCCCCGGGAGCAGCGGTGGGTCGATTGGCGACGATCCGAACGGATCCCCCTTGGGCTACGGTCTCGTCTGGTGCCGGAGATCCACCCCTGATGATGGTGGCCAGTCGCGTGACGACGATGGAGACCAATCGGGAAACGAGGCTGCGCTGGGAAACCACCCCCGGGTCTGGGCGCATCACTGTGTCGGGTTCCATTTCGATGGATGCCGGTGTGGAGGTGAATGACGTACCGGTCGTTTCACCGGCCGCGTATTTTCTCCGCGCTCTCCGTGAAGGGCTCGCCACCGAGGGGATTGAAGTGGCAGGTCGGCTGCGGGTGCCCGCCGAGGAACCGGAGTGGGATCTGGGACGCGGATTGCCCGTCTGGCGGGCCGAACTGGGGACCGTGGCGTCGCCGCGGCTGCCGGTGCGCCTCCGGGAGATGATGAAGCCGTCCGACAACCTGCACGCTCAGCTCCTGCTGCTGTCGGTCGGCGCGCGCGCGCTTCCTGCCGCGGGAACACTTCATGCGGAAACCACGGAGGCTGCGGGGATCCGGGCGATGGACGGATTTCTCGGCGGGTTGGGTCTTCGTCGCACCGAGTATTTCTTTGAGGAGGGCTCGGGACTCTCGCGCAAGAACGCGGTCACACCGCATGCCGTGGTGACGCTCCTCACCCGCATGCATCGTCACCCGGCCAGTCGCGAGTGGATCGAGTCGCTGCCAGTCGGCGGTGTCGATGGGTCCCTCAAGTCCCGGTTTACCCAAGCGCCGCTGAAGGGGAACGTCCGCGCCAAAACCGGCTCGCTTCAGCATGTGGCGGCGTTGTCGGGGTATGTCACCACCGTGGCGGGTGAGCCGCTGGCCTTCAGCATTCTGGTGAACGAGTTCCTCGGCGAGAGCGGCGCGTCGGCCCGTCGTGAAATCGATTCACTCGTCGAGCTGCTGGGTACGACGACCGTGCCGTCCGAAGCCGGAGGGCCCTAACGCCCCACCATCGGGGATTTGCCTTTCGTCCTCGCCCGGGTCCGCGGCAGGCTCACTCCACTCTCATCCTTCTTTTCGAACCATGAAATCGAGCAAGCGCACCTGGAAGATCGCCGGCATCAACTTCGACCATTTCCACATGGGCGACCTGCTTCGGTACGCCCACGAGCATCCGAATGCGGAGATTGTCGGCATCAGCGACGAGAAGCCCGAGCGCATGGAGGAGGCGGTTCGCAAGGGTTTGGTGGCGCGCGATCACGCCTTCACTGACTACCGCGAGTGCCTGGAGAAGACCAAGCCGGATGTGGTCATCCTCTGCCCGGCCGCCTCGAAGCACGGCGAGTGGGTAAAAAAGGTCGCGCCGTACGGTCCGCACCTCCTGGTGGAAAAGCCGTTCGCCGCCTCGTTGAAGGAGGCCGACGCCATGGCCGCCGCGGTGAAGGGAGATCAGCGCCTGATGATCAATTGGCCGCTTCAGTGGGTGGCGTCGCACCGCAAGTCGCATGAACTCGTCACCTCCGGCGCCATCGGCGAGGTGCTCAATGTCTGGCACATCGGCGGCAACCGCGGACCGCTCTTCCACGGCGCCGACAAGGACGAGAAGACTCCGGCCCAGGTGGCGAAGGAGAAGCCGAATTCCTGGTTTTACAAGAAGGCCCACGGCGGTGGCTCGCTGCTGGATTACCTGGGTTACGGCACAACGTTGGGGACTTGGTATCAGGGCGGACGCCGCCCCATTGAAGTCACTGCGGTGGTCGATGAGCCCGTCGGACTGGAGGTCGATGAACACAGCATTGTCGTGGCTCGCTACGCGCACGGCCTTTCCAAGTTTGAGACCCGCTGGGGCACGTTTACCGATCCCTGGATCATTCAGCCGCAGCCCAAGTGTGGATTCGTGATCCTGGGAACTGAGGGCACGGTGAGCAGCTACGACTACGATGACTTTGTCACGGTGCAGACCCGCCGTAAGCTCAAGCCCCATCCGATCGCGGCCCCGGCCACGCGCGCACCGAACCAGAATCCCGTGCAGTATCTCCTCCACTGCCTGCAGCGCGAGGTCCCGCTTGAAGGACCAGTGAGCCTGCCGATCAGCCGCATCGGTCAGGAGATTGTAGACGCCGCGGTGCAGAGCGCGCGACTGAAGCGCGCCGTGAAGTTGAAATCTTAAAGGGCGCGAATGGCTGAAAGCCTCATCGGTAGGGCGAATCTCCTGATGAGCCGGGTGGGCGGACGGATACCGAAACGCCATGCGGCGTCCCCCGTGCCCTCTACGCACCCGGCTCGGCAGGAGCCTCGCCCTACCGGGGGAGGTTGGATGTCGGTTTTGGTTGGGGCCCTGCTGGGAATGGGCGTCTCCACAACCCATGCGGATAAGCCGGGCGGCAACTGGTTTCCCTTTGCCCCGGGTCCCGGGCCGGTTGTGTCAGGCAGTGCCCTCGATCTCCGGTCCTTGAACGAGCGAGTCGCGGGCGAACACGGATACATTCAAGCGCGTGACGGACATTTCGTCCGCGCTGGCGACGGCCAACCGGTGCGCTTTTGGGCGGTCAACGGCCCACCCGATTCCGCCCGGACTCCCGAGGAACTCACGCGTCTTGCCCATCGCTTGGCGCAGTACGGGGTCAATTTGGTTCGGGCCCACGGCGCGGTGTTTGACAAGAAAGGCGAGACGAATCCAGAGCGGGTTCGCCGGCTTCAGTCGATCGTGTCCGCCATGAAGGGTGAGGGCATCTACACCCATCTTTCGATCTACTTTCCCTTGTGGCTCGATCCCGAGCCCGAAACGCCCTGGTTGCAGGGATACGATGGACATCAGCATGCCTTCGCGTCGTTGATGTTCGATCGCGCGTTTCAGGAGCACTACCGCGGCTGGTGGCAGGCGCTGCTGCTCGCGCCGGGACCCGATGGCAGGCGACTGATCGATGAGCCCGCGCTGTTCGGTCTCGAGGTGCAAAATGAGGATTCGTTGTTCTTCTGGACCTTCAACGCCAAGTCGCTTCCGCCCAAACAGTGGGCGATGGTCGAGTCGCAATTTGCCGAATGGCTGGTGACGAAGCACGGCTCGTTGGAGAAGGCCGTGGCTTCCTGGAGCGGAGCCCGCCTGCCCGAGGATCGTCCGGAGTCCGGTCGCATGGGGATCCGGCCGCTGTGGAACATCGCGCATGAGAAGACGGCACGCGATCGCGACACCGCGGCGTTTCTCTTCGAGGTTCAGGAATCGTTCTATCGCGACACCATCACGTGGCTCCGTCAGTTGGGATTCAAAGGCGTGATCACCGCCTCCAACTGGAACACGGCTGACAATCAAGTGCTCGGTCCGCTGGAACGGTGGAGTTACGCCTCGGGAGATTTCATTGACCGTCATGGCTATTTTGGCGGCGTCCATACCGGTGAGTCTTCGGAGTGGTCGATCCGCGTGGGGCAGCAGTTTTCCGACCGCAGCGCGTTGCGAATGGACGGTTCCAAACCGGGAAGTGCGCGGTCGTACGTTCATCCGGCGGCGGACGTGAAGTATAACGGGCTGCCGACCATGCTTTCAGAAACCACCTGGAACCGGCCCAACCGGTATCGCGGTGAGGCGCCGCTGTTCTTTGCGGCGTATGGTGCCCTCCAGGATTCCGACGCCGTGGTGCACTTCGCGCTCGATGGCGCGGAGTGGTCGGTGAAGCCGGGGTACTTCATGCAACCCTGGACGCTGCTGGCTCCGACCCAGTTCGGCCAGTTCCCGGCGGCGGCACGGCTGTATCGCGAGGGATTGGTCCACATCGGCGACGTGCTGGCGGAGGTGTCCTTGTCCCGGGCGGACCTCCTCCAGTTGAAGGGGACGCCGCTGCCGCTGGATGCCGCCTTTGATGAACTGCGATTGAAGGATGTGCCCTCGGGAGAAGGCGCGCCCGCCTCCGGGTTGCAGGTGGATCCATTAATTCATTTTGCCGGACGCACCCGCACCCAACTGGGAACCAAGGAGAGTCACACCCTGATCCAGCCGCTGGGGTCCTGGATTGACCGCAGTCAGAAGCAGGTGCGCAGCACCACCGGTGAGCTCGTCCTCGACTGCGACGTGGGGGTGTTGGAGCTTCGTGCGCCGGGAGCGCAGGGCGCGATGGGCAACTTGGCGGCGCGCCCTTCGATTGAGTTGCCTGATGTCACGGTGTCGTCGCCGCTGGATCTCGTACAGATCGTGGTGGTGTCCCTAGACAGCCAACCCATCGCCCGCTCCGAGCGCATGCTCCTCCAGGTGATGACTGAGGAACGTCCGACCGGATGGCAAACCGCGCCGGCGGGGCCCGGGATGCAGCGGATTGAATCACTCGGACCGGATCCGTGGCAGGTGCGCGAGATTCAGGGATCGGTTTCGTTCCGCCGCGCCGATGCCGCCTCGCTACGAGTTGTGCCGCTGGAGTTGAACGGGGCGCCGAAACCCTCGATCGGCAATGCGTCCCGCATCGAGCTCAGGCCCTCCACGCTTTACTACGAGATCCTTCGCTGACCGCCCTCGCGCCATGATGCTTCGAGCCGTCCTCCGACTCTGCCTTCCGTTGGGACTCCTCTTTAGCGTGGGCCCGCTACGGGCTGGCGAGGTTCGCTCGTGGATCACGACCGAGGATCTGCGTCGGGCCACCACTCCACAGCCGTCATTGCAATGGAAGCCCGTCGCTCCGGTCGAGGCCGGCGTGCGACACATCGAGATCGATCCGGCAAATCGCCTACAGACGATCCTGGGCATGGGTGCTTCGCTGGAACACACCACGTGTTCGAACCTCTTCCGACTCGGATCCGCAGCGCGCGAACAGGCGATGATCCGGTTGGTGGATGCGCAACGGGGCATTGGGATGAACCTGATGCGCCTCTGCATCGGCACCTCGGATTTCGCCGGCGAGCCGTGGTATTCCTACGACGACCTTCCGGTGGGGACCATCGACCCGTCGCTCATCCGGTTCAGCATTGAAAAGGATCGCGCCACCCTGCTCCCGATGGCGCGGTTGGCCCTGCGGACGAAT
>JANXMD010000136.1 GCA_025354845.1 Verrucomicrobiota bacterium
GCCCTCGATCAGGCGGAGCTCCAGAAGACTTTCAAAACGATTCCCGGCCGCGTGTACACCGCGGCATTCGTCACGCGACGCGGCCTCGAGGCCACCAATGGTACGATTCCAGTCACGGTGGAGATCGCCGATGTCGATGTCCCGGCGCGGTCCATCCTGGCAGCTGGGGATCAATGGCAGACCAATGTCCTGACCTTCCAGGCGCAGTCCACCGACACCGGCATCAAGATCTACGTGCCCTCCGACGCGGTGGTCCGCGGCTTGATCGACGGCTTTCGATTCGTCGAGGACGGTTCCGCTCTGTTCCTGCCCGAGGAGCCGATGACCCCGCTCGCGGTGACTTCCGCGAAAGGCAACTGGCTGCTGGAGATCAACGACGGCCGGGTCGCAGACGCCGGAAGCGTCGTCAGTTGGCAGCTTGGCCTGATCCTCACGCCGACCAACACTCCGGCAATTCCGCTGACGAACGCGATCACGGTGACCACCAATATCGCGGCCGGTCAGATTCGCTACTTCACCGTCGAAGTGCCCCCTGAGGCCCGAGGAGCGACCAACTTCCTCCAGGGCGTTGCCGGATCTCCGTTGAACCTGCTGTTCAATCAAACCGGTATTCCTGATGGAACCCAGGCGGGCGATTACACGCTCCTCAGCGGTGTCACCACTCCTGAACAGTCGGCCCTGATCAAACCCGGCGGAACGCCTGCGCTCAAGCCCGGTCAGCGGTATTACCTAGGCGTGCAGAATCCCGGCTCGAGTGCGACGGCGTTTTCGATCCACGTTGATTTCGATGTCAACCTGCGGCTTTTGACCAACGGCATCGCGCGCCTCGGAACCAACGCGCCAATCGGCTTCATCGACTACTACGCCTACGATGTCACTGACAACGGCATGCAGGTGTCTTTCGCGCTCACCAATCTGAGCGGGGATGTGAACCTGGTCGCCCGCAAGGGGCCTGGGTTCCCGACCCGGACCCAGTACGACTACCACGGCACGAATTCAGGGACGAATTCCGAACTCATCGTGATCGACGGCAGTTCGCAGCCGGTGGCGCTGACTTCGGGGCGGTGGCTTCTCGGTGTCTATTCCGCGTCGCAGCCTCCGCTGGTGCCGATCACCTATCGCATCAGCGCCACCGAGATTCCGTTCCCGACCACGCTCACGAATGGAGTTCCCTTCAAGGGCAAGCTCACCAACTCGGGGACTCCGCTTTACTTCACGGTCAACGTGACGAATGACCCGGCGCGTCTCTCCGTGACGCTCACCAACCTCACCGGCAATGCGAACCTGTTCCTCAAGAAGGAGGTCCCGGTGCCGACTCCGGATTTGTTCGACTACGCCAGCACGAACGACGGGATTGCGGTGGAGCAGATCGTCATCGGCACCAACAGCGCGCCGATCGCGCTATCTAAGGGGCACTGGATCATCGCCGTGGTACCGGTCGATCCGACGCCGATTCAGTTCACGCTGATCGCGACCTTGGATGCCAATCTGTCCTACACCGATCTGACCGACAGCCTGCCGCTGGCCACCTCATGGTCTCCCGGGCAGCCGAACCAGACCTATCGGTTCGTGGCTCCCGCGGGTTCGACCGCGGTACTCTTTGAGCTCTACAACCTGACTGGTGAGGCGGATCTCTACGGTGCCTATGGTGGATTGCCGACCGGCAAGCCGACGGACTTCTCGAGCACCAATCCGGGACTCACGCCCGAAGTGATTGTGCTGCGTGCGACTGCGGACGTTCCGGATCTGGCCGGCGCCTACTTCCTGGAAGTCCGGTTCCCGACTTCCAACACCAACCGCACGGATTACGCGATTCGTGCGACGGCGAGCCAGACGGGAAGCGTTACCAGCGGTCAGCCAATTGCTCCGGTGCTCGGTCTCCCTGCGGTCGCGGGCGGTCCGCTCACGCTCACCTTCAACAGTCTACCGGGCGAAACCTACCGACTGGAACACACGACGAACCTGTTCGCCGCGCCGGTGAACTGGACACAGGTGGGGAACCTCATCGTTGCCAGCGGCTACACCACCACCGTGACGCTCCCAAGCTTCCCGGTCTCCGATTCCACACTGCAGGCCTTCCGTCTGGTTCAGACCGGCGTCGGTCCCGCGCTGGTGAAGATCACCACGCTGACCGATGAAATTCCGGTAACGGCCACCACCGCGGCAGACGGCTCGGTGGATTACTACGCGTATGATGTGGCGGACGGCATCGCCGGATTGCGCCTGACCGTCAGCGGTCTCAGTGCCGATGTGAATCTGGCGGTCCACCCCGCTCCGATCCTTCCGACGGCGACGCTCTACAACTACCTGAGTGCAAACTCCGGTCTCAACTCAGAGGAGCTGCTGATCGACGCCGGGAGTTCCCCGGTGCCGTTGGCCGCTGGGCGCTGGTATGCGGGTGTGTTCTCCCCGGATGTTCCGGCGAAGGCCGCCAGCTACACCATCACTGCGACGGAGATTCCGTATCCGGCAGCGGTGACCAATGGTGTCGTTCAGTCAGGCAAACTCTCCAAGCGTGGTGCGGTGGACTATTATTACGTGGAGGTTCCCGATGGCGTCAGCCAGGCCACCTTCACCCTGACCCACTCGGGGAATGCCGACCTGTATGTTCGTGGAGGCGTTCCTCTGGCCGGACCTCACGCGTTTGATGCCGCCAGCACGAATGCCGGGGCGGCTAACGAGGTTATTGTGCTCTCCAGTGCTGGAAGTCCGGTGATGCTCAGCGCCGGCCGTTGGTTCATCGGAGTGGCCTCCGCGGCGGATGTGTCGGTGACCTACGGATTGACGGTGACGTTTGGCACGACCTCGTCCACCGGCGTGGACGCCATCATCGTTCCGCCAACCACCGCCGGTGGTCCGTTCAGGATCACCTTCAACAGCACCGTGGGTGCGGTGTACCAAGTCGAAACCACCGATGACCTCTTCGCGAGTCCGGTCCTTTGGTCGCCGGTGGGGACTTCGTTGACCGCGACCGCAACGACGACATCGGTTTCGATCACGCCGCCGGCTGGAAATCCCGCCGGATTGCGCAGCTACCGCGTGCGTCAGTTGGTCAGCGTTCCGACCACCATCACCGCCACTTTTGAACTGCCGTCCACGCCGGGTGGGCCGTTCAACGTGGTGTTTTCGAGCACGGTAGGTGCGGTGTATCAGGTGGAATCCACGGACGACCTCTTTGCGACGCCGGTGGTGTGGACTCCGGTGGGCGCTTCCCTGACCGCATCGACGACCACCACCAAAGTCGCGATCACACCGCCGGCCGGGAATCCAGCTGGGCTGCGAAGCTACCGGGTTCGTCAGGTATCTCCCTGAATCGTTTTGGGGCGTTTAATTCCGGACGCCCTCGCCCCCCGATGACGCCTCTTGTCGTTTCGCTGAATCCGGCGATCGACGCCGAGTGGCGTGTGACCGAGGTGCTGCCGGAAGAGAAGAACGAGCTCCTCTCGGAGCGCCGTTGGCCCGGTGGGAAGGGCGTCAACGTCGCACGCTGGCTGACCTGGTTGGGAACTCCCGGCCGACTCTTTCTGCCGCTCGGCGGCGAGGCAGGTCGTGAATTGGCTGCCGGCCTGGAACGGGAGGGGATCGACTTTGCGGCCTATCCACTGCGCGAATCGACGCGGGTCAACGTGGTCATCACCCCGAACCCTGGAAACGGCCCACAGTATCGTTTCAATCCCACTTGGCCTCGCCTCACAGCGCGGGAGGCATCGGGACTCCGGCGTCAAACCCTCGCTCTGGTGGCGGAAGGTACCGCTTCGGATCCGCTGGTGCTTTCGGGGACGTTGGCCTTCGGGGCGCCGCCGGACACCTATGCTCGGTTGGTCCGGGCGGCCCGACGTGCCGGCCGACGCGCGGTTCTGGACTGTGATCGTCAGCCCTTCGCGCTGGCGGTGAAGGAAGCGCCCTGGCTGGTGAAGCCCAATGAATTCGAGCTCGCGCAATGGGCCGGGAAACGGCTGCGCACCGAGCGGGCCGAGTATCGCGCCGCGCGAGCCTTGGCTGAAGCGACCGGAGGTTGGGTGCTGATGTCGCGCGGCAGCCAGGGCGCCTGGCTGATGAACGGCGGCAATCCCCGCGCGGCCTGGAGCGCTTCCGCACCCCGGGTCACTCCGCGCAATCGTGTGGGTGCGGGAGATGCCATGCTCGCCGGGGCGATCGCGGCGTCGGGTAGCGCGGATCCGTGCCAGTGGCTCCGCGATGCCGTGGCGACGGGAACCACCGCCACTCAGGTACCACCCGGGGAATTGCCGGCGCGTGCGCTGTGGCGACGGCTTCGTGCCGCGGTTCGAATCACTCCACTGACCTGACCGTTGGGATTCGCGTCACTTCGCCGGAGCGACCCCCGCCGCCGGTGCTGGCGCCGCGGCGTGCTGGAACAGGGGCATCGATTTCCGCACCGAATGCCAAACTCCCCAGGATAGCGGGATCGCCACCCAGACCCAGGCCAGCAGGAGCTTCAGCGATTTCATGGTAGGGATTTGCGGTGCAGGTGATGACGCGGGTGCACTGGACGGACGAGCAGATTGGCAAGGAGGCCGACCATCAACAGTGCCGCCATCAGGTAGAGCGTGCTGTTGTACGCCTGGCCTTTCGGAACCCCGGCCGCCTTTTGCGCAGTGGACGCGTAATTGATTAGCATCGGTCCAACCACCGCGGCCATGGACCACGAGGTAATCAGTCGTCCGTGGATGGCGCCCACCTGATGGGTACCAAAGAGATCGCGGAGATACGCCGGGATGGTGGCAAAGCCGCCGCCGTACATGGAGATGATCAACGCCGTCACGGCGACGAAGGCCGCCTGGTTCCCCGTGCGCTGGGTAAAGGGAATGGCGCAGTACAAGAGGGCGCCCACGATGAAAAACACGCAGTACACTGCACGTCGGCCGATGACGTCCGACAAAGAGGACCACGCGAATCGCCCCCCCATGTTGAAGATCGAGAGCAACCCGGCGAATCCTCCGCCGACTGCTGCGCTGACGCCGAACAGGTCCTGACACATGAGGGACGCCTGCCCCAGGATGCCGATGCCGGCGCTGACGTTGATGCAGAGCACCAGCCAAAGCAGCCAGAACTGCGGAGTCTTCCACGCTTGATCCACGCTCACGTCGGCAATTGCAGCGGGGGCCGGGGCAGACCTCGCGCCAGCGATGGCTCCCCATCCTTCAGGCCTCCAGCCCTCCGCGGGAACCCGGACAATGCAGGCCCCAAACACCATGGAGATCGAGTAGAGCCCCGCCATGGCCAGGAAGGCTTCGCCGACGCCGTTGGAGGTTCCGGACTTGAAGCGATCCATCAACTGCACCCCGAGCGGTGAACCCACCAACGCCCCGCCACCAAATCCCATGATGGCCATTCCAGTGGCCATTCCTGGGCGATCGGGAAACCACTTCATCAGGGTGGAAACCGGCGCGATATATCCGAGCCCCAGTCCGATGCCACCGAGCACCCCGTAGCCGAGGTACAGCAAGGAAATCTGATGAGTGCGAACCCCCAGCGCCGAGATCAACAACCCACCACAAAAGCACGCAGCACTGGCCAGCATGGTTTTTCGCGGACCGCTTCGTTCCACCCATTTGCCGAAAACCGCAGCAGAAAGGCCCAAGAGGCAGAGGGCGATGGAATAAATCCAGCCCACTTGCGGGATGGTCCAGTCTTGGCCGGGGATGGATTTGGAGAGTCCGAGACAGCGGGTGAGGGGAACATTGAAGACGCTGAAGCCGTACACCTCACCGATGCATAAATGCACGGCGATGGCGGCGGGAGGGACCAGCCAACGGGAAAAGCCCGGGCCGGCGACCGTGGCGTTGCGGCTTAGCCAACTCATGGGGAACGCCGTCACCCTGAACGGCGTTCCCCGAGGAGGCAAGTGCGGGACTTAGAGTGCGGCAAGGATGGCGTCGCCCATCTCTCGCGTGCCCACTCGTCGAGCGGCGGGATCCGTCGAAGAATAGATGTCGCCGGTGCGGAGACCGTTCGTGATGACTTTGCCGACGGCGTTCTCAATGCGCTTGGCGGCGTCTTCGAGCCCGAAGGAGTAGCGCAGCATCAAGGCGACGGAGAGGATCTGCGCGATCGGATTCGCGAGGTCTTTGCCGGCGATATCCGGGGCGGTGCCGCCGGCGGGCTCATAGAAGCCGAAGGTCTGTCCGCCCGTGGTGGCGCCCAGGCTCGCACTGGGAAGCATCCCGAGCGAACCGGCGAGGGCGGCAGCCTCATCGGAGAGGATGTCGCCAAACAGGTTCTCGCACAGCACTACGTCGAACTGCGTCGGCTTGAGCATCAGTTGCATCGCCGCGTTGTCGACGAACATGTGTTCTAGCACGACCTCGGGGTATTCCTTGCCGATGCGCGTGACCGTCTCGCGCCACAGGATGCCGTTCTCCAGCACGTTTGCCTTGTCGATGCTGGTCAGTTTGCGACGGCGGAGCTTCGCGGCCTGGAAGGCGACGTGAGCGATGCGTTCGATCTCCGGGGTGGTGTAGACCATCGTGTCGATGGCGCGCTGGGCGGGACCGGAGGGCAGAGTGATGGTCTCGGTCTTCTTGGGCTGACCGAAGTACAGACCGCCGGTGAGCTCGCGGACGACCAGTAGGTCAATGCCGTCGCCCTGGCGTTCGGGGCGCAACGGGCAGGCATGGGACAGGGCTTTCGGCAATTGCACCGGACGCAGGTTGGCAAAGAGGCCGAATTCCTTGCGAATACGCAGGAGCGCGGCGCGCTCCGGGCGTTCTTCCTTGGGGACGGTGGGATCCCGATCGGGCAGGCCGACCGAGCCAAAGAGAATGGAATCCGACTCCCGGCAGAGCTGGAGCGTGGCGTCGGGCAAGGCCTTGCCGGCGGCATCGATGCCAGCCCAGCCCACCGGCGCCTCGGTGATGGCCACGGTGAAACCGGACAAGGATGCATGCCTTCTGGACCAGGAGAGGGTCAGCAGAATGGCCCGGCGCCCAAAGATGGAATGGTTGTTCACGTAGGAAGCTGGAGAAAATACATAGCAGGCAAACCCTGGATCTACATCTGATCGAGATCAGATATTAGGTCGCAAAACTGCTTCACTGCCTATACAATTTGATTGTGAGCCAGCTCAAATTGCATAGGTCAAGCAGTTGGCTCCTCCCATGCAGGTGAGCAACTTGAGGCA
>JANXMD010000160.1 GCA_025354845.1 Verrucomicrobiota bacterium
ACCGCTGGCAGCTTCCGCGTGGAGTCCGAGGATGGCGTGCCGCAACGCCTCACCCTCGTAGCGGGCGAGGCGCGGGGAGGACGCGGCAATGCTGGGCTGCTGGTGGGGGGGCTCTTCGAATCGGACCCAGCAGAATTCCCACGGTTGCGCTTCGACGGCGTGAAAAGCGTTCAGCATGTGGGGGAGCAGCAGGAAGGCGGTTCCCGCCGGGACCCGCTTCCACACGCCATCGGCCAACACGCGGCCCTCCCCGGACAGGCTGGCCAGGAAGAACGTGCCGCTTTGATGGGTGCGGACCACCTGGAACGGATGCCCGGTCTCGTGCACACCGACGTGAGAAATACAGTATCGGGCCAGGGCGCCGCAGACCGGAGACTGGGCCAGGAAGGGCCGCTCGTCCGCGGCGCTGATCCGCACGGCACGCAGACGATCCGATGGCCCGAACACGTGGGTTTCGGCCAGCTCGGTTCCGGGTTTCGGCGCTCCAGGATTCATGACGGCGACAGCAAGTGAACACGCCCAGACTCGTCCACCACCGCGAAAAGCACCAGACCCGCGGCACGGAATCCGGGTCGTTTTTGACGCGGAGTCGGCGAGGGTTTGGGCGGGGTATTGGTGGATTTTGCCCATGGCGAGTGACCGTGGGGTGATCGCATCTTTTCAGTTGTCCCCCGTGTCCGTTTTGTCCAGAAGTAGCCCAGCCCAGCTTCCCGTTCTTGAGCCGCTTTCCGGCCGACAACGCATTCACCAGCCCATGAACTCCATTCCAGCCTCCGCCTTCCGCGCTGTCCGCCGCGCGTTCACCCTGATCGAACTGCTGGTGGTCATTGCCATCATCGCCATCTTGGCCGGCATGCTCCTGCCGGCGCTCGCCAAGGCCAAAAGCAAGGCGCTCGCGACGGCCTGCCTGAACAATCAAAAGCAGATGGGCCTGGCCACCATCATGTACGTGCAGGAATTTCGGGCCTATCCCGGGTGCATTGACGCGCGCACGACGGTCGATGGAAAGCCCAACCCCGGCTACTTCTCCTACCTCTGGGTCAACCGACTCTTCTCCCAGATGGGCACGAATCGCGCCGCTTTTTGGTGCCCGGCCGGTCTGCCGACCGCCAAGTGGGACACCAATGTGAACAAGACCCTGAAGGGCCAGCTCGAGTACATTGGGTCGCCCGTCTTTTCCAAAGGGGCGGCCGCCTTTACCTACGGATACAACGATTGGGGCCTTCGCGCCCCCGGCACGTTGCCACAACTCGGCCTGGGCGGTGACATCGGATCCGTGCCCGAAGTGCGCGAAGTCGCGGTGATCGCGCCGAGTTCGATGATCATGTTGGCCGACAGCAAGACGGATGCGAGCTGGGACGGAAACATCGATCCCAAAGAGAGCGACCAGTGGCCTTCCCGGCGGCACAACACCCGCTGCAATCTCATGTTTGCCGACGGACACGCGGAGTCTGCCCTCCGTCGGGAAGTCGTGAATCCGAAGAACGCGGATTGGCGGGCCCGGTGGAATAACGACAACGATCCGCACTTTGAAATCGGTTCCTGGACCCCGGATGACGGCAAGGGGAAGGAATAGTCCGCCCGCGGCTCGAAATTTGGGCGTGCGGAAAATGCACAGCTGCGGACCTTGAGTCGGCACCGGTTCAATCCGGTGCATGTCTCGACCGCTGTTGGCCCCGTGTTTGGCATACTGCGCGGGGGTGGTGGCGATGCAGCAGTGGGAGGGCGATCCGGTGGTCGTCGCCGGGTTGTTGGTCGCGTGTGTCCTGAGTTGGCTCCTGTTCCGATCCCACCGTCGCGCGAGCTTCAGCATTGGATTCTTTCCGGTTGGCGGCCTGGTTTGGTTTTTTGCCTGCGTTCCCTGGCGTGCCGACGATCTCCGGGCGCTGACCGATCCTGAAAATGAACTGGTTTCGGTTCGAGGCCGATTGCTCGAAACTCCCTCCCTGAAGGTCATCGGTCCACCGGAGGCGCCGCGTCTGCGGACTCGAGTGGTGCTCCGCGTGGAGGGATTGCGGCGTGGCTCCGACTGGGTTTCGGCCGCGGGGGATGTCCTGGTTACCGTGCCCGGGGCACTCCCCGCCGGATACTTCCGCACCCGGTTGGTGGAAGTCTCGGGCGTGCTGCATCCGCCTCCCCTGGCGAGAGCTCTCGGACTCTTCGATGCGCGGGCCTTCTACGCCGATCAGGGCGTTTGGAAGATGCTCGACTCCGAACGGCTTGCTGATTGGCGAATTGCGGAGGAGGGGCCGGTTGCCCCGCCTTGGAGCGAGCGCTTCCTGCCTTGGGCCCGTCGGCAGTTGTCGATGGGATTGCCGGACGACGAGTCGACGCGGTTGCTTTCGGCCATGGCTCTGGGATGGAAGACGCCGCTCACCGGCGAGGTGGATGACGCGTTCATGCAGTCGGGAACCCTGCATGTGTTCGCCATCAGCGGACTCCACATCGCCCTCGTCGCGGGATTGTTAGTGGGAGCACTGAGTCTGCTCCGGATCCCGCGTGCAGTGGCCGGTCTCCTGTCGATTCCCTGCGTGTGGTTCTACATCGCCGCGACGGGGTGGCAGGCGTCGGCCGTTCGCTCGGGAATCATGATCAGTGTCATCACCCTGGGCTGGTCCCTGTCGCGGCCCTCCGATGTGCTGAATTCCCTGGCGGCGGCTGCGCTCGCGATCCTGCTCTTCGATCCGGGGCAGTTATTCCAGGCCGGGTTTCTGTTGTCGTTCGTGGCGGTGGCCGGCCTGGGGTTGCTGGTGCCGCGAATCCAGGCCTGGCTGCTGGAGCGGCTGCTGCCGCGGCCGGATCCCATGCTCCTGGAATCGCTGCAACCGCGATGGTTCCGGTGGGCGCAAATTCCAGTTCGCGCTCTGTGTTTGTCCCTCGCAACGGGGCTGGCGGCCGGGTTGGCGACCTTGCCACTGGTCTGGCACTTCTTTCATTTGGTCAGCCCGGTCAGTGTCCTGGCGAATCTGGTGGTGGTGCCGCTGTCGAGTCTGGCTCTCGCAGCTGAATTCGGGTCGCTCGTGACCGGCCCGCTAATTCCGTGGCTTGGGGAAGTCTTCAACGCCAGTGCCTGGGTTTGGATGACGCTGATGGTCAAATGTGGTCGTCTTGCCGCGGAGGTTCCTGGTGGCCATCTCTGGGTTGAGGCACCCGCGTGGTATTGGTGGGTGCCGTGGTATGCCGCCGGGATCGCGACTGTCGCCGGCGGGTGGGCCGCGGATCGGTGGCGATGGATTTTGTGGGCAGGAGTTGGCGTGTGGCTGGCGTCGGCCGCGGTTCAATTTGGGATCGTCCGCAGCACCGCTCGGTGGACGCTGTTGGATCTGCCCGGAGCGCTCTGGATCGACGCCATGTGGTCGCAGCCGCCGCTGCTGGTGGACTCGGGCAGCCGCGCCGAGGCAGAAACGGTGGTGATTCCCTTCGTGCATTCGCGCGGCGTGGGACACTTCCCGCGGCTGGTGCTTTCCCGCTGCGACCGCCGCCACGCCGGCGGTGCGGGGGCCGTCCTGGAGGCGTTCGAGCCAGAGGAGGTACTGGCATCCGCCGGCTGGCGGCCGTCGCTGATCTCGGAGCGGATTGGCGCCGGTTGGTCGGGCCGACTCCGAAGGGTTGACACGGGAACCCGGCTGAACGGCATGGAGTGCCTACATCCAGATTCCGGGTTGTTCGAGTCGATTTCGAGCGACGCCTCGGTGGTGTTGGTGCGCAACGAGAACCGATTCAGGC
>JANXMD010000176.1 GCA_025354845.1 Verrucomicrobiota bacterium
GTCATGGGAAGATGGAGCCGGGCGCCGGCCGGACTGGCAAGGGGGCTTCGGGGAAAACAAAAAAAGAGCCACCCGCGAAGGGTGGCTTGATTTCCGTTGCTTGAACGGTTGGTGGTGGGCCTGGTCTTACTTGCGCTTGGCACCGGCCGCCGCAGCGACACGAGCCTTCTTGCGCTTCACGTAGGAGGCGCGACGACGACGTTTCTGGATTTTATTGAGTTGTTGGCCCATAGCTGTTTTCGATTTCTAACAATGTCTGCGATATCTGCACCTAAAATGCGGGGTTGGCCCGCCCGCATCAATACCTTTTTGCCCGTGTTTACGGCATTGGGTCTGGCGGCCGCCCTGTCGGGGTGTGCCTCCGACCCGGATAAAAAGAAGGAACCCAAGAAGGATAAGGAGGTTGCGGCGCTCCGAATTCACGTCGAACAACGGGAAAATGGGGAGGGTGGAAAAGAGGTTTCAGTGCTCCGCGCGAGCCCGGTGACCTTCAAAATCGAGAAAGAGCCGTTCCTGGACGAGCGGGATCTCAAGTCGGCCAAGCTCGAGGAGACGTTCACCGGCTTTGCGATCACGCTTCGAACCACGCTGCACGGCCGATTGCTGCTGGAGATGAACAGCGTGTCGCGTCTGGGGCGTCATTTGGCGATCGTGAGCACCTGGGAAGTGGGCAAGGACAAGACCGAGACCCGCTGGATCGCCGCCCCGCAGCTCAAGGCGGCGTTGCGGGACGGGACGCTGACCTTCGTCGCTGACTGCACCCGCGAGGAGGCCGAACACATTGTCCGCGGCATCAACAACGTGGCCATCAAGCTGGAGAATCAGCCAAAGCCGGAGAAGCCGAAGAAGGACAAGCCGTCCACGGACGACGCGAACCCCGATGCGGCCAAGCCTTACCAGGAACCCCGTTGAAGTGCCCCGGATTCATCCTGGCGTTGTTGTGGCTCACCGGCGGCTCGCTGGCGTCGTCACCTCAGTTTCCCACCACCAATCACGCCTTGCTCAATGCCGGCGGGGAAGAGCAGTTTTTTGTTGGGACCGCCGGCAAGCCTTGGACCAGCGGCCAGTTTGGCTGCGTGCGTTCGGGCGGCGGCCAGCTGCACGAGGGCCTAGATATCCGCTGCCTTCAGCGTGACAAGCGCGGTGAGCCCATCGACGCCGTTTCGGCCACTGCCGACGGCGTCGTGGCGTATGTGAACACCAAGCCCGGGTTGTCGAACTACGGCAACTACGTGGTGCTCCGTCATCAACTCGATGGCGTGGAGGTGCACTCCCTGTACGCGCACCTGAGCGCGGTTCGGCCCGGGTTGAAGGCTGGGGATGCGGTCCGGACCGGCGAACGGATTGCCACGATGGGGAGAACCTCGAATACGCATCAGCGCATTACCCAGGATCGGGCGCACTGCCACTTTGAGTTCGATCTGCTCGTGAATGACCGCTTTGCGCAATGGCACGCGGCCAAGAAGGATGGCGAGCGTAACGACCACGGGAATTTCAACGGACACAACCTGGCCGGATTCGATCCGGCGGCGGTGTTGAAGGAGTCGGCAGCGCGCGGACCGGCGTTTGATTTTGCGGCTCACCTGCAAAGCCGTCCCGAAATGTTCCGGTTGGCCATCCGCGCGAAGTCGTTGTCGATCGTTCGGCGCTGCCCGCGGTTGGTGCAACGCAATCCCGTTGCCGAGCGCGAGGGTGTCGCGGGCTACGAGTTGGCGTGTTCGTTCAATGGCGTTCCGCTGCGCATCGTCCCGCGCGCGGCGTCGGAGTTGAAATCCCCCGCGAAGGCCGTGTTGCTGTCGGTCAACGAGGCCGAATGGCGGGCGCATCCGTGTGCCAAGCTGGTCTTTAAGCGCGGACAGTCGTGGACGTTGCTGGCCCACGGTCAGGATTTGGTGGATTTGTTGGCGTATTGAGGCGGAGATCGGAGATCGAAGATCGGAGATGGGAGACGGTTGAAAGGTTGAAAGGTTGAAGGAGAATGCGAGGGCGCCGGGGCGTCCCATCCGCCTTCTACGCACCTCGCTCGGCAGGAGCCTCGCGCTACCAGGTGACGGCGCGATCGGTAGGGCGAATCTCCTGATGAGCCGGGTGGGCGGACGGGCATTGCTTCGCGCCGGGGCGTCCCACCCGCCGCCTACGCAC
>JANXMD010000183.1 GCA_025354845.1 Verrucomicrobiota bacterium
CGCCAACGCCAATCGCGATCGGCAGATCTACCCCCAGATCCAGCCCGGGCCCGAACCCGGCACCTCCACCATGCTGCTGAAGGTGAAGGACCAACTGCCAGTTCATGGGCGGTTTGAGCTGAACAATCAGGCGACTCCCGACACCCCCGAACTCCGCGGCAGCGCCTCCGCCCAGTACAACAATCTGTGGCAACTCGAGCACTCGATCGGCCTTTCGTACGGCTTCACGCTGGAGCAATTCAAAGGCGGTGACGCCAACCTATTCGACCAACCGTCGCTGGCCAACTACAGCGCTTTTTACCGGATGCCGCTGGGTCCTCGCCGTTCGTTGCCGGCGGAAGTCGATGCCAATCCGGGACGGTTTGGTTACGACGAGTCGTCCCATCAGTTCCGTCTGCCGCCGACGATGGGCCGTCCGGAACTCAACTTTTTCGCCAGCCGTTCCACCACCGACACCGGCATCAAGCTGACCTCGCTGAAGGAGGTCAATCCGCCGCCCATCGCGCTCTATTCGCAGGATTCAGGACAGGATCTCTCGACCACCGAGAGCGTCGGATTCCGGCTCTCCGTGCCGCTGCGCGAATTCCGCGGAATCAAATCCACACTGACCCTCGGCGCGGATTTGAAGCGCTACCTTCGCGCCAGCTTCAACACGAACAACTTCCTGGAGGACTTCACCTACCGCGATCCGAGCACCGGCCTGGATGTCCACCGACAGATCCCCTTCTCCAGTCCGCAGCCTCCGTCCACCGCGGCACTCGGCTACCTGCCGGTGGCGGTTCGCTGGGATGGTTTTCGCCCCGATTCGAAGGGGAGCACCAGCCTCGGGGCGGGCGCGAACGTGAACGTCCCCGGCGGCCCTTTCTCCGGCGGCGACGCGTTTCGAAAAACCTCCGGTGCCGCGCGCGCTTCGGGACAATACGTGACACTTCAAGCCAACGCGGCACGCGAGCAACGGCTCTATGAAGACTGGACGGTCTCGATCCGCGCGGACGGCCAGTGGGCCAATCAACCGCTGGTGAGCAACGAGCAGTTTGGCGTCGGCGGCACCGCCGGTGTTCGAGGCTATCGCGAGGGCGAGCGCTACGGCGATACTGGATGGCGCACCGCGTTGGAGCCGCGCACCCCGCTGATCGACATCGGCATGGTGGACGGCACGGCTCCCTTCCGGATCCGTGGCTTTGTGTTCACCGACTATGGTGAGAGCTACCTGCTCGATCCGGGTCACCCCACCGCCACGATTGGCGGCTACCATCCGCGCGAGACCTTCTGGGGCGCCGGGGCAGGTTTCAGCGGGAGCATTGGCAGCAGTGTGGACTTCCGTCTCACCGTGGGATGGGCGCTCAAGCAGGCTGCCGGGGTCACCACCGGCGCCTCAGGCCAGGACATCTTGGTGAAGACCCGCGCCGGAGACCTGCAACTCTATTTCGGGATCGGTGCCCAGTTCTGAGCGACGCGACGCCGATGAAACCTTCCTCGTCCACTCCCCATTCCTCGGTTCGGCTCCCGGGAACCTTGGTTGCCAGCCTCGGTGGGCTGCTCTGCGGCTCCACTGCCTGGGCCAATCCTCAAGGACTCACCGTGGTCCGAGGCTCGGCCACCCCGGTGAGTGCCGGTCCGCAGTTGACTCTGACGGTTTCCGATCGCGCGGTCCTGAATTGGTCCTCGTTCAACATCGCTCCGGGCGAGACCACGCGTTTTCAACAACCGAACGCCACGTCGATTGTTTGGAATCAGGTGCTGGACGCGAATCCATCGCGGCTTTTCGGAAGCCTCCAAGCCAACGGCATTGTCGTCCTCGCCAATACTGCGGGCTTTTGGTTCGGGCCTGATTCTGTGGTGAAGGCAGCCAGCTTCGTCGCCACCACTGCGGGCGGCCCGCCACCAGGGTTCGATACCGGCGGCACCTGGAACCTCACGATCGTCCCGCCATTGGCCAGTATTGTTAACTACGGCCACCTTGAAGCGGCGAACGGCGGATCCGTATTCCTCGTCGCGGAGAAGATCGAGAACCACGGCGTGCTCATGGCTCCCGATGGCACGCTCGGTCTCTACGCCGGAAAGGAAGTCCTGGTGTCCGAACGTCCCGACGGCCGGGGTCTCAGTGCGTCCGCACGACTGCCTGAGGGCTCGATCGACAATCTCGGGAAACTCATCGCCGATGCCGGAACCATCGCGTTGTCCGCGCGGGTGGTGAATCAGGACGGCCTCATTCAGGCCAATACCGTTCGCGAGAGTCGCGGGGTCATCGAACTCGTCGCGACGGAACAGCTCACCCTGGGTTCTGACTCTCAGACCCTCGCCGCGGGTTCTCAGGAGTCATCCGCTGCCTCTCCCGGCGGAACGATCCGCATTCATTCCGGCGGCAGCTTCGCCGATTCGCCGAATGCCCGCATTTCCGTTGCCGGCGGCGCTGGCGGTGGCGGTGGCGCCGGTGGACTGGTTGAAATCTCGGCCGCGACGCTCCCTTCGATTCAAGCCATGGTGAACGGCTCCGCGAAGCCTGGATCGACCGCGGGTTCGTTGATCATCGACCCAGACATCATTTCCATCGATGCCGGCGGCACGGGGTCCGCGGGGTCCGGCCAGATCGGCGTCGGTGATCCAGGCACCCGCCTTTCCCTCAGCCCGAATTCGCTCTCCGGATTCTCGCAAATCACGCTGCAGGCACGCAATTCCATCGAAATCAATACCGCCTGGACGCTGGCCGACGCCGCCCCGGGTGCGCATCTCACATTGCAGTCGGGCGGCGACATCAAACTCGCGCAGAACGCGTCGATCTCCGCGGGCAATGGCTGGAGTCTCGACCTTTGGGCCGGATTCCAGTTCACAGACGGTTCGGTGAAATCCGGAACGGGTTCTGTCCAGCTCAATGGCAGTAGCACGATTTCGGCAACGTCGGGCAACATTGCCATTCACGCGGGAAAAGACGTCACCGTCCAGAAGGGCGCCATTCGGACCACCGCCGGCGGATCCATCTCTGTCGCGGCCGTCGCCGGAACGATCAATGCCGGCACCCGGCCCGACGGATTCCAGTTCAGTGCCCGGGGCAATGGCTACGAGGCGAGTCCGACGGTGGGCGGCATCAGCACGACCGCCGGCGGCGATGTCACACTGACTGCCGGCAAGGACGTGATCAGCTACTTACCGACGCTGAGTGGCAATCACACGGACGGCGGTTCTGGGGCTTTCGGTTCTTCCCCGGGAAACGTGACGATCACCGCAGGAGGCAGCGTTTACGGTCACTACGTTCTCCGAAACGGCACCGGGTCCATCACCGCGGCAGCCTCAGCGGGCGAATCCAATCGTCAGCTTGCCCTGAGTCTCGTCGCCGGAATCTGGACCGTTTCGGCCACCGACATTGCGCTCCAAGAGGTTCGCAATCCGAACGGCATTTTCAACCGCATCGGTGGCCCGAACGACGCCAACTTCCATCGCTTCGACTACGATGCGGCGGCGGCCGCAGTGCTTCGCGCGACCGGCTCGGTGCTGCTCTCCGGCGCCGCGCTGCCGCGCAATACCGGCGACGCCGTTCCCATCGTGTTGCCGCCATCGTTGACCATCGCAGCCGGCGCCGGCGGAATCCTTCTCGGCGGCGACTTCTCGCTCTTCCCGTCGTCGAAGGGCCAGCTCGATCTCAGCACCTCCGACGGCGGTTCGCTAAAAAGCCGTGACCCCGGCCACACCTACCAGCTCGTACTCTCGGATAGCGGCTCTTCGAAGTTCACGTTTGAGGACGGACAATTCGGTCCCCGCGATCACGCGGCAATCCCGATCCATCTGAACGACACTGTACCCGCACGTCTGGAGATCAGCGGCGACGTGAAGGACATCCTCATTTCCAGCGCCAAGGCCACCGAGTTCCACGTGGGCGGGGACTTTGTTAACTCCGGCTTTATCGGACAGAATCTTCACCCTTCCGACGTCAGCCGTCTGGTGGTCAATGGCGACATCAAGAACCGCAACGACTACACCTTCGTCACGCTACCGGCGGGAGTTTCAGATCCGGATTTCACGCTGTTGGACCTCTCCTTCCCGCCGGTGCAGGGCGTCAGCTTCACCTACGACGCCAAGACGCGGACGCTCGGCTATCGGGGACGCCTCACCGACGACGTATTGACCCAGTTGCAGCAACTCCAGGTGCAGAAGTACGACGCTCTCGGGGTGCCGTTGCAGGACGACCTGGGCAACCCGATCACCGTCGCCGCTCAATTGCTTCCCCCGGCAATCCTGCAGCAGATTTATACACTCAGTCAGGACGTACCTGCCCGCCCGCCCGACGGGTTCCAAATCGGCGGGCCCGGCCGCTTGGAACTTCAGGCGCGATCCATCGATCTCGGTGCCACGGCCGGCATTCTTTCCACGGGAGCGGGCGCAAACTCCGGGCTCGCGCCGTTCAGTCCCAAGGGCGCAGATGTCAAGATCCGCACTTCCGGCGACCTCGTGATGTTCTCCTCTGCCATCGTCTCCAAGGCCGGCGGCAGCATCGATGTGGATGCCGGAGGAACGGTTCAAGTGGGATCGAACATCGTCGTTCCCGCCTCGGACCAAGCCCGCGGCATCTACAGCTCCGCGGGCAGCGATGTTACCGTCACCGCGACCAAGGACATTTTACTGAACGGCTCGCGCATCGCGTCCTATGATGGTGGCGCCGTCACCGTCAGCTCGCGTACCGGCAACGTGGATGCCGGCTCCGGCGGCCTGAGTCTCCAAAACGTCGAGCAGGTCCGCGTGGACCCCCTCACCCATGCGGTCGAGACCTTCACGGACTACATTCCGGGCAGCGGCATTCTGGCCACCACCTTTTCCTAC
>JANXMD010000185.1 GCA_025354845.1 Verrucomicrobiota bacterium
GAACACGACCAACAATTCCCCGAAGAGCCGAAGCAGGTTCGGCCCAATGAAACCCTGAAACAGACCGATGGAAACTTCGAGGTCGCGGGCCAAGGCGCGGTGATGGCGATCAATGAGAAGCTCCTTCAGGCGCTGATGGCCAAGAACCCAGACCTGCAATTCGCCATTCAGGAATCGGTCCCGCTGCGAGGCACCTACGTCGACGCGGTTCCGCTCGGCCCTTTGATGGAGCTGGGATCCAAGGACGGTCCGAATTCAATGACGACCGAGCGCGCCGACCAAGCCATTGACTACTGGCAAAATCGAGCCCAACAGCTCCTTGCCGATCCCGAGGCTTCAGCGTCTCCCTATGCCCTGAAATCCTACTCCCACGACACGGTTTCCACGGGAAATCTTCTGGCGGCCCGCGGTTTTCCGTCCGAGGCAGAGCAAGCCTATCGCCTAGCCAGCCAACTCTGGCCCGGCAACCCCGAGTCGGTGGCGGGGCTCGCGGAGATCCTGTCGCAGGACGGTCGTCTCGACTCAGCCAGTCAGATCCTTGCCGACTTCCTTCGCACCTTCCCAGACCAGCGACAAGATCTCGAAAAGATTAGCAGCATTGCCCGTCAGAGCGGGTCACCCGTGTCGCGATCCCCGAACCCATGAAGGTCGCACTACGTGGAGACCCCACACTCAGTAGTGATACCGCAACTGGGCGATCAACAGGTCATTGCCGGACACCCGGTAAACAAACCGGTGCTCCCCGGCAATTCGCCTGGACCAGTAGTCTGCCAAGGCATGCCGCAGGGGCTCCGGTTTTCCGATCCCTTCGAACGGATGTCGGGAAGTGTCCTGGATCAGCTCGTTCACTTTCTTGAGGATTTTTGGATCCGTCCGCTGCCAGTGGAGATAGTCCTCCCATGCTTGCTCAGCGAAAACGAGTTTCATGTCGCCGGCAGCAGGGATCGTCTCCGCCCCTTTCCCGATTCCAGCTCCTGAATCGCGGACAACAGCCGTCGGGCGTTCGCGGGACTCCTCAGCAAATGTACGGTCTCCTGCAGTTCCTCGTAGTCGTCGAGCGACATGAGGACCACCGACTGATCCCGATTCCGCGTGATAACGAGCGGGGCTCGATCTCGGCAGACTTCATCCATTGCCGACGCCAGTCCCTCCCGCGCCGCAGTGTACGTAATCGCCTTCATCTGGACAGGATCATGTACAGTATGAACTTCAAGTCAAGGAGCCTTAGAAGACGGATCTTCGAGAGGATCGTCGACCTGCTGTCTCGTCCCCAGCTCCGACCTTCCGACTTTGATCTCCTGGGTTTCCCGTCCTGCTTTCTTGCTTTCCAAATTCAATCCACCGAGCCGGCAAGATGCCGGCGCTCCGAATTTGCCGCCCGACCTTTTGCCTTCGTGAACCGGTTATTCCGACTTCTTGTCCTGCTTCTCTTTCGGCATGGGCTCCAGGGTCAGTGGATCGCGGAGGGGCAGCTCGGTAAGAGGGCCGGCACTGAGAGTTGGCAGCTTCTCGGGATGATCCGGATGGCCTTTCAGTATCTCTTCCTTCTGGCCCACCACCAGAATCACCGCGTTCTCGGGATGCAGAAACTTCTGCGCCACACGCTGAACGTCTTCGCGCTTCACCGCCTCGATGCGTGCCCTCCAGGTGGCAAAGTGATCCGGGCGCCTCGCATAGCGTCCCGTGAATTCTTCACGCGCAAAAATTCCCGCCACCTTGCCCTTGGTGTTGAAGTTTTCAGGGAAGGTATCGATGAACTGGCGCTTGGCGGTGTTGAGTTCCTCGTCGCTCACCGACTGGGTGCGAATGCGCTTCATCTCCTCCAGCACGATGCTGGTGGCATAGGCTACGGTGCGTGACTTCGACGCAAATCCGGCCTGGAACGCCAAAGGGTAATAGACGCCGCCTGGGAACGAGCTGCCCGCACCGTAGGCGAGGCCTTCGTCGGAGCGCACGCGATTCATGATGCGCGAAGTGAAGCCGCCACCGCCGAGGATGTCGTTCATCACCATCACCGCCGGCATATCGGGATCGTCGCGATGCACGCCCGGAAGCAACACGGAGACACGGCCCTGATTCACGTCCTTATCGACCACGTACACGCCGGGCTTGGCCATGGCAACGTCGGTGGGGATCGCCGGTGGCTTCTCGCCCTGGAACGGCCAGTTGGCGAAGAGTTCCTCCAGTTTGGCGATCATCGCCTCGCGATCAAAATCACCGCTGACCGCCACCACAAAATTACCGGGATGGAACCAGCGTTTATGGAAAGCACGTAAGTCATCGGCGGTGATCCCCTCGATCGAAGCCTTGGTCTCCTCGCGACAGGCCCAGAACTTTTCACCGTACGCCAGACGCTCGCGCTCACGTCCCTCGATGGAGGTCGATTCGTCATTCCGCTGCTTCATGGCTTGCAGCGACTGCTGGCGGTAGAGATCCAGCTTGTCCTGCTGGAAGCGCGGGGTGGTCAGGACTTCGCGCAGAATCGCGAGACCCTCGGGCAGGTCTTTGGAGAGCAGGTTGAGTCCGATCGATCCCGAATCGTCGCCCACTGCGGAACCCAGATTGGCGGCCAGGAAGGCCATCCGTTCGTCCAATTGTTCCGCGGTTCGCGACTGCGTGCCTGCGCGCGCGAGCAGGTAGCCGGTGAATTCGGCGACACCCTCGTGGCCGGCCGGGTCGAGGTAATTGCCGGTGCGGACGAGGATGCTTAGGTTGATGAGCGGCAGCGTGCGATCGGGCACCACATAGGCGATCGGGCCGGCCTTGAGCTGAACACGATACGGTTCGGCCTTTGGCGGCTCGAAGGTCAGCGGCGGAAAGGAAAGCTTCTCGGGCCGGTCGGGAATGTCGGCGGCGTGAAGGCTGCCGCCGAGGGCGAGACCGGCGATCAGGGGAAGAAGGCGAAGAGTCATGCGACGTTAGAATCGGGGTTGGAGTCGTCGGTGCGGGGGCTCACTTCTTTTCCAGCTCGGCGATGCGCTGGCGGACTTTTTTGAGGATGAGCTTCTGGAGCTGCTGCTTCTTGGGATCGGCTCCAGCTGCCTGGGATTCCATCCGGGTGGCGGCATCCTTGAGTTTGGCAGGGTCGGTTTCACCCTTCAGCGAGTCCGCGATGCGACGCACCACCGGCTTCTGCTCGGCGGAGAGACCGGCCAGATCCGGATCCTCCTCGGCAGCCCCCGTTCCCGCCTTCCGGGTGTAGGTGGCAACCGCCCGATTTTCCTTAGCAAAGTAAGTCTTCACCGCCTGCTGCAGGTCGGCGGCGGTTACGGCCTGAATCTTCTTTCCCGCTTCGTTGACCTCGCGCCAGTCACCGAGACCTTCGTTGTAGAGCACCTGCATGAAGATCGGCTTGTTGGCGGAAAGCTTTCGGTATTCCGAGGCGGCGAACTGGTTCTTCACCTTTTGCAGTTCCTCAGAGGGGATCATCTCGTTCTTCAGTCGCTCGATCTCCTCGTAGACCGCGGACTCGGCCTGCGCCGGCGTCTTGCCGTCGCGGACCTCGACACTGATGTTGAAGGAGCCACCCCACTTCTTGGAGTCCTGATGGACGTAGGTGTCGGTCGCCACCTCACGCCCCAGCACCATTCCCTTGTAAAGTCGGCCGGTGCGGGTGGAGAGCAGCTGCTGCAGCACCTCCAACACGTAGCTGTCGCGATGCCCAAAGCCCACCGTGTGCCAAAGCATGTCCACCTGCGGATTGGTCTCCGCCTCGGCGTCCATGCGCTTCTCGGCCAACTGCGCCGGCTCAAGCGTCACCACATCGGGCGGGGGCTGATTGCCGCGCGGAATGCGTCCAAAATAGCGGGCCACCAGCGCCTCGGCGTCGTCCGGCTTGAAGTCACCCACCAGGACCAGCGTGATGTTGTGCGGCTGGTAATAGAGGGCGTAGAATTCGTCTGCCTGCTTCTTGGAGATGGCCGGGATGTCGCTCGGCCAGCCGATCACCGGCCAGTGATAGGGATGCGCCTCCCAGAACAGGGAGTTGAACTCTTCGGCGAACTTGCCCAGCGGAGTGGACTCGGTGCGCATGCGACGTTCCTCGAACACCACGTCACGCTCGGCATAAAATTCGCGGAATACCGGACGCAACAGCCGTTCGCTTTCCATCCAGGCCCAGAGCTCCAGCTTGTTTGCCGGGACGCTGATAAAATAGCCCGTGAGATCCTCGGTGGTGAAGGCGTTCATTCCCGAGGCCCCCGCCGTGGTGTACACCCGGTCGAATTCGTTCTTCACCAGCACCTCGCGCTCGGCGTCGATGAGCTTCTTGAACTCGGCATTCAGCTCCTTCCAGCGCGGGGTCTTGGATTCCGGATTGGTGAGGTCGGCCAGCGTGCCGTGACGCCAGGCATCGCGCATTTTGGCCTCTTCGTCACGCATCTGGTCGCGAAGCGTTTCCTGCGCGGCGAGAATCTCCAGGTCCCGCTTGGCATCCTTCGTGCCGATCGTGGGCGTTCCCTTGAACATCATGTGTTCGAACAGGTGCGCGATGCCGGTGATCCCGGGTCGCTCGTTGGCGCTCCCCACGTGGGCCACCCAGCCGCCTTCGACCCGCGGCTCCTCGTGCCGCTCCACCATAAGGAGCTTGAATCCGTTGGGGAGCGTGCGCTCGACAACGGGAATTCCCTGCGCTTGGGCGGGTCCAGCAACGAGAGCCAGGAGCCCCGCAAGAAACCCGGCCCGACGGCCAGCGAGAAAGCCTTTCATGATAGGCCACCACCAAAGCAGCGGACCGGGGACGGGTCAACCGCAGGGCCGCGGATTTCCACGAGAAACTTGGGATATCGGCTCTTTTCGGCGTGACCCCCGTCGGGCCATTGCGCACCGACCGGTTCAGGGACACCGTTGGCGGGCCCTGACGCCTCCATGGGGCGTCGCCGCGAACCCCGATGAACTCCACTATGTCCTCGCTCACCCGGTTCTCCGTTCCCCCGCTCCACACCGTCACCCGTCGTCTCGCTGCCGTTGCCATGGGCTCCCAGGCGCCCGAACTGGTTCTCACCGGGGCGCGGGTGTTGTCCACCTACACCGATCGGATTCACCTCGACCGCGAGATCTGGATTGCTGCCGGGCGCATCGCGGCAGTGAAGCCCGCCGGGGAATCGAAACGCCTCGGCCACGCCGCTCCCACGTACGATTGTGCCGGCGGCATTTTGGCGCCCGGATTGGTCGATCCGCACATCCACATCGAGTCGTCGATGATGACCGCCTGCGCGTATGCCGAGGCGGCGCTGCTCAACGGCACTACCTCCCTCTTCTGCGACAGTCACGAAATTGGGAACGTCTGCGACGTCGCAGGCGTGGAGTGGATGCTGGAGGACGCCCGCCAGGCGCCGCTGAACATCTTTCTGACCCTGCCCAGCACCATCCCAGCGACCAACGCGTCTCTGGAAACCGCCGGTGGTGACTTCACTCCCGAAAAGGTGGCTGCGGTCTTCGACAAGTGGCCTGAGGCCGTTGCGCTCGGGGAGAAGATGGACTTCGTACCCGTGGCGATGGGGGATCCGCGCAGTCACGGCGTTCTCGCCGAAGCACTCAAACGGGGACGTCCGGTCTGCGGCCACATTTACGGTAGAGAATTTGTCGCGGCAGCCGCGGCCAGCGGCATTACCGACACCCACGAATCCATCGACCGCGAAATTGCCAACGACTTCCTGGAAGCCGGTTTGTGGATCTTCCTGCGCGGCGGAAACCCCAAGACGCCCTGGCATTCTCTCCCGCTCGCAATCAAGGCCGTGACCGAACTCGGCGCCGATCCCAAGCGTGTCTGTGTCTGCACCGACGATCGTGATGCCGACGACCTTTTCCTTTTCGGACAGGACTGGGTGGTGCGCGAGGCCGTCAAATTCGGCATCAAACCTGCCACCGCCTGGAGCATGGGATCCCTGCATGGGGCGACACGCTACGGCATGGACGGCGAGTTTGGGGGCTTGGGTCATTCGCGGCGCGCTGACATCGTTCTACTCAACGACCAACTCGAACCACGCTGCACCTGGTATGGCGGCGAATTGGTGGTGGAGGATCGCAAAGTCACGCCGCGACTGGAGGCGGCACTCAGCCGGCCCTACCGCTACCCAGATGCGGCCTATAAAACCGTGCACATTGCGCCGGGAGTTAAGCTGGTGCCCGAACTACCCCAGGCCCCCTGCATCGCCCACGTGTTGCGAGTGGCGCTGCCGGGCATTCTAACGTTCCACGACTCGCTCGCCTTCACCCCGGGCCAGACGTGGAACGAAACCTTGAAGGCCCACGGCGATCTTTGCTTCCTCACCGTGATCGAGCGCCACGGCAAGAACGGCGGCGTGGGTTACGGCCTGTTGAAGGACTTCGGGCTGAAGTGCGGCGCCGTTGCCAGCACCATTGGTCACGACGCTCACAATCTCGTGATGGCCGGCACCAACGAATCCGACATGAACCTCGCACTGGAGACGCTGAAGGCCTCCCAAGGGGGCGTTTGCGTGGTGCGCGACGGAAAGATTGTCGCCCTCGTGTCGCTGCCGATCGCAGGCTTATTATCCGATCAGCGCGCTGGCGCCGTTGCACGAGAATCCGAACGCCTGAAGCAGGCTTGGACCGAAGCCGGCTGCGTCCTGCCTTACATGGGATTCAACCTGCTCCCGCTCTCGGTGATTCCGGAAATCCGCCTCACCGACAAAGGCCTGGTGCTGGTGCCGGAGATGACGATTGTGCCATTGTTTGAGCAGTGCGAGTGAAGGGGTTGAAGCGGCGTGAGCCACCGCCCGACAGCGGACCCTCGGTCGAAGGTGGGGCGGTGCTGCTGCGCCGCCGTAACTGGTCTTTTCACCCAGTCGCGGGGAGACCCCACAAGGTGTAGAATGCCGGCGAAAGCTTTCGGTATCCCATGGCTTTAGGTTGCGTGTAGCACCCGGGTTTCAGTCCACCGGCCGGCAACGACGGCGCTTGCGCTGGTCGTCGTAACTATGGGGCAGAGCGGCAGCTCTGCCCTACCATCGATCGAAGTGGAGCGGTGCGACGCCGCTACCATCTTTGCCCTTTCGGAGCCTGTGCACGCAAAGTTCATTTCGAGAGGCGATCGACTCCAATATGCCTCGCCACAATGTCTGAATCCCCAATCCGAGAGGTAGGACGCAGGACGCCAGCCAAAGGCGTCCACCTGATCCCAGGACAACCAAATTGGGTCTTTCTCACGGTCTCCACACATCAGCGTGAACCTTGGCTGGCGGATTCGACGATTCAAAAGGCACTCCACGAAATCTGGCAGTTCAATGCAACAACATGGTTGGTCAGCGACTACTTGCTGATGCCGGATCATCTCCATCTTTTTTGCGCCCCACGGGATCTGCAGATCTCTCTGGAACGATGGATCGCCTTTTGGAAGGACCGTTTTGCGAAGAGGTGTTCCGCGGCCGGTTCGTTTCAGTCCGGAGGATTCCATCATCGACTGCGAAGCGGTGAATCGTATGCGGAAAAATGGAACTACGTTCGACTCAACCCGGTTCGGGCAGGATTGGTCAAACGCCCGGAGGAGTGGCCGTACTTTGGCCGCGTGCATGGGATGCTGTTTTGAGGTGGGCCGCGCTCAAGGGAGGACGCGGCACCCCGGATTCCGTCCACAGGCCGGCAACGACGGCGCTTACGCTGGTCGTTGTGAAAATGGGGCAGAGCGGCAGCTCTGCCCTACCACCCATTGAAGGTGGGGCGGCGTTGCTGCGCCGCCGTAACTGGTCTTTTCACCCATTCGAGAGGAAACCCCACGAGGTGTGGAACACCAATGAAAGCTCTCGATTTCCAATGGCTTCAGCGAGGACGCAGCGCACGAGTTTCTTCCCCAAGCCAGCAACGACGGCGCTTACGCTGGTCGTTGTGAAAATGGGGCAGAGCGGCAGCTCTGCCCTACCATCGTCTGAAGGTGGGACGGCGAGACTGCGTCGCCGTGACGAATCGTCTCGGCGCCGCCGAAACGACGCTACTTCTTCAGGTCCTTCAACACCGCTTCCAACTCAGCGGCAGGAAGGGCCTTGAGGGCCGCCTTGAGCTGATCGGGTGTGATCGCTGCAGACGCAGTCGCCCCGCCGCTCATCGGAACTTTCATGAGCTCCTCGACAGTCCAATTCTCCGCCCGCTTCTCAGCTTCCTTCGCGATGGCGTCGACTTGCGCGAGGGAGACTAGGCTTGCCTTGTTCCCCCAACTATTCCGCACATAGCTCAGAACGTTGGCAATTTCCTCGTTGGTCAGGCCCGTGGGATTGTCTGCGCTCTGACCTTGGGGGTTCATCACACCGCCCTGGTACATCGCGTCCTTCACCTTCACTGGACCGTTCAGACCATGCATCGCGATCCGTGCAATGCGGTTCGGGGACTCTGCCAGAATCCAATCGGAACCCGCCAAAGGGGGAATGAAATAGGGAGCCTCAGGGCGTCCATTTCCATCGGCCATGTGGCAGTTGACGCAGGTCTTGTTGTAGACTGCCAAGCCCGACCTAAAGATCACGGCATTCGGATCGGCCGCCACCGCGATGACTTTCGGAGCCGGGCCGTGGGGAATCTCGTCAAATTCGTTCGCGTCGAAGCGACCGCTGTAGCGGCCGACATACAGTCCGCCCCAGGCCAGCAACGTGGCGCCACCCACCAGGAGGAGGGTGTCCACGGTTCCAAATCCGCGGCGCAGCGAATGCGAACGCGAACGCAAGCGAGGGGTGCGCATGTTCGGAAAAAGGCTCATTTGCGGGCGGTTTCCTCGACGAGCGGGAGCGGGGCTTCCGGCAGATCCACCGAGGTGCTCAAGCTGGCCAGAAATGCCGCGAGTTGACGGGCGCGAAGTCCGGGCACGACCTCAGACCCCACCTCGGGAGCCGCAGCGCCCTTCAAGGACAGCGCCTCGGAGGACGTGACGCCGCCACGAATCGGACGGGTTTCGAAGAGGAACGGCACCGGAGTGCAAATCGAACCCGCGACCACCAAGCGCGGGTTGTATAGACGGATCAACGCGAAGGAATTCGTGCCAAGGCGTTCGCCGTAGTTGGCAAGATCGGGTCCCAGACGACTGCTGCCGAGCAAGGGGGCCGGATCCTGGAGGTAGTCGCGCGCCACGCTACGGCGCTTACCCCAGCCGCGGGCGATGTCACTGCCGCCGGATTCCGGACGCACCTGCATGGTGTGGCAGGCGGAGCAACCAAGTGACTGATAGACATCCCGTCCCTGGGCCGCTTCGCCGCTGCGGGCGGGCGGATAGGACACCACCGCGCTGGCGGCGTTGGTGCTGAGGTCAGCCCGCAAATGGCCGAGCGTCTGGCGGGGAACGGCCACGAAGCCGATCCACGAAGCCACCAGCGAGGTGACCACGCCGAAATAGATGAGCGGTCCGTAGTTCATCGTTTCATTTCCCGGACGCGGATTGCACCGGGGTCACAGTGAACAGCGAGATCACCGGATCCTTGAGAGGCTTGACGCACTCGAACAGCAGCCACCCGCTGTTGGCCACCAAGGCCAGCTGGGCGAAGCCGAAGAGACCCAATCCCGCTGCGTGGAGGAGCAGCCAAGGCCGGAGGCTATGATCGACCGCAACGATCGGCACACCCGCCACGGCGAGGTGGCGCCCCTGGAGAAGGCCACCGGCCAGGTAAGAACCCACCATCAGGGCCACTCCGGCAGCGGTGAAAAACCAGTGAACCTGCGGCGAGATGCGGCAGGGGAAGTCGCGTCCCGCGAGCTTGGGCACTGCCGCGTAGATGCCGGCGAAGAACGCTGGGGCCAGGAAGCCAAAGAAAAACAACTCGCGGAGCCCGACGGCAAACTGCGTGAAGTGAACGACCGACTGGGCGCAGCGCGGAGCGAAAATGGCGTTCAGTCCTCCCCAGACGAAAAGGCTGATCGTCGAGACCGCCAGGAAGCGGACCGTCACCTTGCGGCTGAAGAGGCAAGCACCCTGAAAATTGAGGAAGAAGAGCGTGATCGGAATCACCAAAAGCACGCTGGCCACGATGCTCACCGTGATCCACCAGGCGGGAATCGGACCTCCGACCCACTTGGCCGCACCGGTCCAGCCGGCAAGAATCGTCCAGGTCCAGAAGGCAGTCGGCGTGAGGGCAGGCGATTGAGGGGAACGTTCGGTGAGGAGCGGGACAAGATAGTACAGAGCCGCAAGCGCGATGGGGGCGAGGCCGAGGTACAGGAAACCTTGGTGAAACCAACCCGCCGTGATGGCCTGCGAGATGCCAGGGATCGGAAGGAGGAGAAGTCCGAGCTGCGCCGTGACGAAAAGCACGGGAAGGACCACCAAAGCCCCGAGCAAGTGAGCCCGGGCGGGGGAACTAGAGCCCGAAGCGGAGGAGGCAAAGGCGGCGATGCCCACCAAGGAAAGCAGTCCTACCGCAGCCAGGATCAACGGAGCCACCTGACGGGGAACCTCCAATCCGGGAATCCCGGTGGGTCCGACGATTAATATGGCACCCACTCCCAGCGTGACTGACGCGTTCAGAACCAAGCTGACGACGAAGGCGATCCCAGGAAGCGGGAAGCGCGATTGTCCCGTTCGCGAGAGCAGCCAGAAGCAAAGTCCGAAACCCAATTGAAGCGCGAATCCTAGCGTCAGCGCGGAGCTGGAGGCAGCGGTGAGACGGCCGTAGGTGAGTCCTTCGCAGACGGTCAGGAGCGACGGGAACTGCAGCTTGGCGGCGGCAACCAACGAGAGGGCGATGCCCGCGAGCAGCCAAGCGACGCCGCCGGCGAACAGGTAGAGCACCGGGAGCCGACAGGAGGCATCCACGTCGTCGGCCCGGTCGGTGCAGTTGGAATGGGATCCGCTCATGCGAGACTTGCTGGACTGCGACTTCAGGCGAGGGCTCGGTTACTCGAAGGTCGGGGCCTTGAGGGACGCCTCAAGACGCTGGAGCAGCTTGGCGCGGCCGGCCGCGTTGCCGTCCTTCCACTCCGTGACCAAGACTTCCTGGGCACGGGCGATGGGGAGGCGGTACACTCCGTTGTCGGCCTTGACGATGCCGTAGGTGCTCAACACATCGGTATTGGCCCCCTGCAGATCACGCTGGAGTCGGGAACGCTCCGCGGCGCGGGCGGCGCCCAGGGGCGCAACCTGATTGACGCGGAAGAGGTGCAGGGCCAGGAAGCCGAGGACGGCGACGGTACCAGCGACACCGAGGACGGCGGCGGCGGCCCGTTTCCAGGCGGGGTTACAGCAGGCGGATTCGCTCATGGCTGTGAAATTAGGTTCCAGTTCAATGATGAGCCGCGGCGGCACCCGGCGCGGGGACCTCGTGGTGCGTGATCGCCTCTTTCAGACGAGGATCCTTCAACGGGAATGGCGCGGCGGACTTGAAGTTCTTCCAAAATACCACGGCAAGAACCGCTGAGAGACCGACCCAACAGATCGGGTCAAGCAGCGTCACGTGCAAACCTTCGGGATAAAGGACGGGCATGACATTGAAGGTCATGTCGGTGTAGTGCATCAGCCAAGCCCAGAGAATCATGGGGCCCATGACCAGCGGGTTCATCTTGGTGTCGATTCGCAGGAGGATCAGGAACGGCACGAAGAAGTGGCCGAACAGGATCAGCAGGCCCACCTGCCACCAACTGCCGACTTCGCGCTTCACGTACCAGAACGTTTCCTCGGGGATAGCGGCATTCCAGATCAGGAAGTACTGCGAGAAGTGGATGTACGCGTAGAACACCGTAAAGGCGAAAAACAGTGTGCCGATGTAGTGGATCGTGTTCTTGAAGATCACGCCCTTCAGTTCGCGGGTCTGGAGCCAGGTGACGATGCCGTACACAGTCGCCAGAGTCGTCCAGACGCTGCCGGCGAAGAAATACACACCGTACATGGTGCTGAAGAACTGATGCATCAGCGACTTCATCAGCAGGAACACCACAAGGGTAAGTGAGAAGGCAAAGGCGAAGATGCCCCAGGCGGCCTGGAAGCGAGCCTTGGAGGTCCACTTGGCGGCACCGTCCTTGTCTTGGGCGACCGACCATTTGCGGAAGTTCAAC
>JANXMD010000191.1 GCA_025354845.1 Verrucomicrobiota bacterium
AGATCCTCGGCTACGCGTTGTCCAAATATCTCGGCATCAAGTTTTGCTCCGAGATCACCCCGGGACGCCGGGCCCGCACCCTCGTGGTTCTGATCCTGTGGGCTGAACTGGCCCTGGTGGCCTATGGACTCGTTCCCAACGGATGGAAGGTGGTTCCCATCTTCCTCAACGGCCTGCCACTCGGCATGGTCTGGGGGCTGGTGGTTTGGTATCTGGAAGGACGGCGAACTTCCGATGTCCTGCTGGTCGGCTTGAGCTGCTCCTTCATCGTGTCGAGCGGCATCGTGAAAGACTTTGGCCGCGCCATGATGGAAGGCGCGGTGGCCACCTGGTGGACGCATGTTCCAGTGATCGGCGAGTTCATCGCCAGCCATCTGGGAAAGGTCAGCGAAGGCTGGATGCCGGCCATCACCGGCCTGCATTTTTTGCCAATGTTCCTGGCCTCGGTCTGGCTGTTGAATCAGCTGCCCCGTCCCAACGCCCGGGATGAGGAGGAACGGACGCGCCGCGTGCCCATGAAGGGCGCCGATCGCCTGGCCTTCATTCGCGAATTCCTCTTTGGCATGACGATGCTCTGCATTGCCTACCTGTTCCTCACCGCGTATCGCGACTTCCGGGACAACTACCAAGTCGAGATCTTGGAAGACCTCGGCTATCCCTACAGCAGCAACAAGGCAATCATCAGCCAGGCGGAAACGTTGGTGATGTTCGGCGTGATGGCGGCACTCGCGCTGCTGTACTTCGTCCGGGACAACCGCCGCGGCCTGCAGGCGACGTACGCGATCATGGTCTGCGGTACCCTGATGCTCGGTTTGGGTACGGCGCTCCTTCAGGCAAAGATGATTTCCGGCTTCTGGTGGATGACCCTGACCGGGCTGGGATCCTACCTCACCTACGTGCCGTACAACTCGGTGTTGTTCGACCGCACCATTGCCTCCACCCGCGCGACCGCAACCGCCGTCTTTGCCATCTACCTCGCCGATGCCATCGGGTACACCGGATCGGTGTGCGTCCAGCTCTTCAAGGATGTGGCGTGGAAGAACACCTCCCGTCTGGCTTTTTTCCAGACGTTCACTTGGATCATGTGTGGCGTCGGAACGGTCTGCCTGCTGGCCAGCGCGTTCTACTTTGAGCGCCGCAGTCAGCGAGCTGCTCGGCAGCAAATCCCAGGCGCCTAGACGGCGAGCTGGGGCTGCACGAGGGTCCAGATCCGTTCCGCAACCACTTCGGGCGGGCCTTCTGCCGCCACGGGTCGGATGCGACCGGATTCGCTGACCAGGAGACTCTCATACGCGGCCTCAACCCGTAGGAAAAAAGCCTCCTTCTCCTGCTCAAACCGATCCTCGGGTCCGGCAACGGCCGCCGTCCGGGCGGCCACACGTCGCCGCGCCTCGTCGCGGCTGACGGTCAGGTAAAGGGTCAGATCCGGTCGGGTAGCGTCCACCGCATGGCCAATTACCGAATCGACCCGCTCCCGGGACAGGCCGCGTCCACCGGATTGATAGGCCACGGTGGAATCGTAAAATCGATCGCACAGGACGATTTCGCCTGCCTCCAGCGCCGGTCGGATGACCTCCCGGACCAGCTGGGCGCGGCTGGCGTTCATGAGCAGCAGCTCGGCCTCCGGCACCATCCCCTTCCCGGCGGGATCGTGCTTAAGCAGGTGACGAATCGCTTCACCCAACGCCGTGCCGCCCGGCTCGCGCAATTCGCGAACTCGATGACCGAGGGCACGCAGGCGTTCCGCCAGCAGGCGAATCTGGGTGCTTTTGCCACAGCCTTCGCCGCCCTCAAAGGTAATGAACCGACCGCGCGCGCCGGGGCTCATTGAGTCACGGGGAGACGAACGGGAACCGCAGGTGCCGCGGGAGCGCCGGCGGGGGTGGGCGAACTCTTGGGTTCATCCTGGAACGGTCCCGCGAGGTAGGCCACCAGGGTCTTCACCTGGTTTGGCGAGAGGATGCCGCCGTTCTTCGAGGCGAAGGCCGGCATGAGGGATCCCACACGTCCCTCGTTCACCCACTGATTCCAGTAGGTGGCATCGGTGGGTTTGTTGAGTGCGCGCAGATTCGGCACCATGGAGGCCCGGTGTTCGCCCTCGTGGCAGACCGCGCACGCGGCAACGTAGAGATCCTTGCCCACCTTTCCAATGGTCGGAACCACGTGACAGGTCACGCATTCGCCCCGGAAGACCGCCTGCCGATCCACCGCCGCGACCTGCATGTTCCGCGTCCGGTCGTTCTCGGTCATCTTCAGCTGCTTCGGATCGATCCGCGGAATCGAGATCTGCACCATCAACGGGATGCTGCCCACGGACGAGGTGACCGTGGCGGTCTTGGTCAGATTGCCGGATTTGCCGCGCAAATCGACGGTCACGCCAATCTCACCATGATCCCCAGGCTTCAGCACCCAGGGCTGGCTTGGCAACTGTGCAACGGTGCAGCCGCAACTGGTGTGGACGCCGGAAATGGTCACGGTGTCCTTTGACACGTTGGTAAGCCCAAAGCTGAACTTGGCCTCCACGTCGCCCAGCTTCGCATCGTACTTCTGGGTCCGGGTGGTCCAGGCGAGGGCGTTGGGGTCTTCGATCACCTGCAGGGCGCCCGGCGGCGGCGGCACCAAGGCACCAGGCAATCCTGGCGCGGGGGCAAACGACGTGGGAAAAGTGGAGGCAGGCGGGGGCGCGGGATTGGCTGGCAGCGCCTGGGCCACGAGCATTGCGGCGGACAACCCACCACCTAACCAAATACAGGCCAAG
>JANXMD010000217.1 GCA_025354845.1 Verrucomicrobiota bacterium
CGATCCTCCAGCAGGCGCTGCCCGCCCTGTGCGGGTTTGTCCTGGTCTGGCTGATCGGGCCGGAGGAATTGAACAACGGCGTCAGCAGGGAGCCGATCGTCGCGGCGAGGGCAAGCCCGAGGAGGGCGCCGAGGAGGGAAACCGAGGCGCGGATCGCACCGGTCTGGAACCCGATCGCGGCAAAGCCGCCGACGAGTACGAGCAGGAGCAGCCAGATGTACATGGTTGTAAACTACGCAGAGCGCTGCGGCAACGCACGCGGAAAATGGCGGACGAACACAACTCCCGGCCGGCCAAATCCGGGCGGTTTCTTGACTTGAACCCCTTCCTCTCTAGGCTGGGCCGCCATGTATCGACGGTTCTTCCGTGTCGCCCTCGTGATCGCGTGCCTCGTCGCCTTTACGAATCGGTGCCCGGCCCCCATCATTTACCGGCCCGGTGAGGGCTGGACCTACGAGCCCGTCGGCACCGACAGTGCCAAGTGGGTCCGCAAACGCGCCAAAGAGCAGCTTCAGGTGGCTCAGGAAGCCTTCGAGAAGCATCAATATCGCCTCGCGTTGAAGGCCGCGCGCCGCGTGGTGAAGGTTTGGAAGTTCTCGGATTCCGCCGGTCCCGCGCAATACCTCGTCGGCCGTTGCTTTGAGGCGCGGAAAATGGACGAGCGTGCCTTCAAGGAATACCAGATAGCGCTGATCAAGTATCCCAAGCTGCCCAACTACGACGAGGTGATGCAGCGCCAGTACGCCATCGCCAGCCGTTATCTCAACGGCCAGTGGTTCAAGTTGTGGGGCTACATCCCCTTCTTCCCGTCCATGGACCGGACGGCGGCGCTCTTCGATCAGGTGGTGCGAAATGGCCCGTTTAATCCCACGGGACCGACCTCGCAGATGAACATTGGCACCGCCCGGGAGAAGCAGAAGGACTACCCCAAGGCGGTGAAGGCCTACGAGAAGGCGGCCGACCGCTATCATGACCGGCCGGCCGTCGCCGCGGATGCGCTGTATCGCGCCGGCAAGGCCTGGGAGAAACAGGCCAAACGTGCCGAGTACGATCAGTCGATCGCCAAGGCCGCCATCGACAATTTCCAGGATCTCGCCGCGCTCTATCCCGACGACAAGCGCATTCCTGAAACCGTAAAGGTGATCTCCTCCCTCCGCACGGAGCAGGCCCGCGGCGCCTACGAAACCGCGCGCTTCTACGAACGCTACAAACGCTGGCAGGGCGCCCTGGTCTACTACAACGAAGTCCTGTTGAAGGATCCGAACTCCCCGTTCGCCGCGGCCGCGCGCGAACGCCTCGAGCTGCTGAAGCCGCGCGCCGAAGCCCAGCGCCTCAAAATCGCCGAGTACGAAAAGGATCTGCGCAACGCCACGCGCGCTGCCGCCACCAACGCGCCGGCAGAGCCGCCCAGCAAGAAAAAATGAACGGAACCCTCTTCCTTCCGTTCCGCAGCGGTCTCGCCGTGCTTTCCGCCGCGGTCGCCGCCTTGCTTGTCTCCGGCTGCGCCGGGTACCGGGTGGGCCCGTCGAACGGGATGAGCGCCGGATCCCGCACTGTGGAAGTGGCGCTGTTCCCGAATCACACTCTCGAACCACGCCTGTCCGAACCGGTCGCGCACGCGTTGCGCAAGCAACTCCAGCAGGATGGAACCTTCCATCTGGCGAGCGACGGATCGGGAGAGGTCCAGGTAACCGGTGAGCTCACCCGCTACGAGCGCATTCCCGTCAGCTTCAAGCCGAACGACATCATCACCACCCGAGATTATGACGTGAAGCTCACCGCGCACATCCGTGCTGTGGAACGAGGCTCGGGCAAGGTGCTGCTGGATCGGGAAGTCGTCGGGCGGTCAACGGTTCAGAACGTCGCCGACCTCTCCAGCGCCGAACGTCAGATTGCGCCGCTGGTGGCAGAAGATCTCGCCCGCAAGGTCACCGGGTATCTTGTTGACGGGACCTGGTAGCAGGTTCCGGAATTCGTGTTTTCCGGTCCCATCCATGAACCTTCCCTCTTTCCGGTCGCTGTTTGAACGTGCGGCGCTGGCTTCGTTGACCGGAGGCCTGCTGGCCGTGGCCGCAGTCGGTGCCGATTGGCCGCAGTGGCGGGGCCTCGCCCGTGACGGCATTACCGCCGATCCCCTGCCCGCTCAGTTTCCCACTCAAGCGGCGGCGCTCTGGCGACAGCCCGTGGGCCATGGCTACGCGAGTCCGGTGGTCGCCGGTAACCGCGTCATCGTGTTTGAGGAGGTCGGCACCCAGGAGACCGCCCGATGCCTCGATCGCACCAGCGGCACGACTCTTTGGAAGACCGCGATCGGCGAGGCCTACACCGATGAATTCGAACCTGGCCCACGGTGCACGCCGCTCATCGACGGTGAGCTCGTCTTCTTTCAGACCTGCCGTGGCGAGTTCCAGTGTCTGTCGATTGCCGAGGGCACGCTGAAGTGGCGATTCAATTTCAAGGACTACGGGATGGTCTGGATCGAGGACAAGTCCGGCGGACCCGGTGCTGCGAGCCGTCGTGGAAACTCGGGCGCCGCGGTGATTGATGGCGACCGCATCTTCATCCAGATCGGCAGCGTGGAAGGAGCCTCCATCGGCGCCTTCGAAAAACGCAGCGGCAAGCTGCTCTGGAAATCGCAAAACGATCTTGCGACTTATTCGTCCCTGATGGCCGGGACGCTTGCCGGCAAACGGCAGGTCGTCAGCGCGACCTGCGAGGGGTTGCTTTCACTCGCCACCCAGGACGGATCGGTCCTCTGGCGCGTGCCGTTCAAGACCGGGGCCAACCGCAACGTGCTCACTCCCATCCTCGACGGGGACACGGTAATTTTCGCGAGTCACACCACCGGCCTCCAGGCGCAGCGGATCACGCCGGTTGGCGTCGACTCCTCTGCAATCAAGGCCGACTCCGTGTGGTTCAATCGCCAAATCAAGATCAACCTCGGCACCCCTGTGCTGTGGAAGGGACATCTCTACGGTCATGGCGAAAACCGCAACTTCATCTGCGTGGACGCATCGAACGGCAAGCTGAAATGGAGCCAGCCCGGATTCGGTGCCGTCACCTCAACTCTGGCCTCCGGCGACCGGTTGCTCGCGCTGACCGACGGTGGCGAGGCGCTGTTGCTGGCTGCGAATCCCGAGCGTTACGAGGAGCTCGGCCGCATGCAGGTCTGCGGCAAGACGTTCTCACATCCCGCCTATTCTGAAGGGATCCTGTACGTCCGAGACAGCCGCGAACTCTCCGCCTGGAAGCTGCGCTAAACCGCGCAAGAATCAGGCCGGACCGGCGCCCGAACGTTTCTCCAGAATCGCGTCGGCAATCGTGGAGATGGACGCCAGCACCCGCTTCGCCACCTCGGCATCGCTAATCTTCACGCCATAGCGCTTATCCAGCGCGACCACCAATTGGAGGGCATCCACGGAATCCAGCCCCAGCCCCACGGGTCCAAAGAGGACTTGATCCGCGGCCATCTCCTCCGCGGTGGTCTGCAGCATCAGGGTTTCCACCAGCATGGCCTTGATCTCGGCAACCATCGCTGCGCGTTCTGTGTCGGAATTCATCGGTTTGCTTTTCCACCTGGACTCGCCCGCGGCCTTCCAGCCGCGACTTCTCTTCTCAATTAAAGGATTCCTCCATCGATCTTGAGCGTCGCACCGGTGATGTAACTGGCGTCGGGGCCAGCGAGGAAAGCAACCGCGGCTGCAACCTCCTCGGGTCGACCAAAGCGGCGCATTGGAACCTGCGCCATGGCGGTTCGACGATGCTCTGGAGCCATGGCGGACAGGGCCTCGGTTTCTATGAACCCCGGGCAAACCGCGTTCACCGTGATGTTCAACCGTGCCATTTCCTTCGCGAGCGACTGGGTTAGGGCCACCACTCCGGCCTTTGCCGCGGCATAGTTCGACTGCCCGGCGGGCGCCATCAGCGCGCTGAGAGACGCGACGTTCACGATCCGTCCGTATCGCGTCGAAATCATGGACGGCAGCACCGCCTGGCATCCATGAAAGACCGAGTCAAGGTTGGTGCGGAGGATGTTCGTCCACGACTCCACCGGCATGGTGGCCAGCAACCCGTCCGCATGAAACCCGGCATTGTTCACCAGCCCCGTAATGGCTCCATGGATTTGTAGGATCTGCGCGACGGCGGCCTCCCATGCGGCCCGGTCCGTAACATCGAGAGGAACCAGATGCACGCGTCCGGGAAACTCCAGCGCCACCTGCTCCGCCGATTCACGGCGCCGATGCCATCCCAGCCAGACGTGGTCGGCACACGATTTCTCGAGCAGGGATCGCGCGATGGCGCACCCGAGCATTCCATTTCCGCCTGTGATTAGGGCCGCGCGCATGGATTGGATTGGCGGTGGAATAGAACCTCGGATTGCGACGGAAGACAACGTCAGGCGCGGAATTGAAATTCGGCGCCAATGGCCTGCAGATTGCCGCCAACCACACTGACAATTCCCCGAGTCGCGCATCCGCTGCGGAGGGATTCAATCGCCGCAACCGATTGCCAGCCTCCCATCGCGGCGAAGCCCTCGCCGAGGAGGCTCCGCACGGAAATTCGGCCCCCATTCCAATCCGACCAAGCCTGCGCCTCGGCAACCTCGTCGCGAGTCCCCGCGAGCCCATCGCAAAGCAGATCCCCGGCGCCATCACCTCTTCCAAAGGAACGCCCAAGCCGCAATGCCGCTTCCGTTCGTCCGCGCGTACGCCGGTAAAGATAGGGTTCAGACACTGCGGTTAGCTCGATCGCCGAAGGTTCCCGTCGGAGGTAAACCGCCGCCGCGCCCTCCGCGGCCACCAGGTCCGGCGAAAACATCCGGAGTGCCTCGGCCGTGAGCCAGTCAGATTCTTCGGCGCCCACCACCAAGCACGCGTCAACCCGTTCCTCGTCGAGCCACTGGGCCGCGAGCGCCAGTGCCTTGATGAACTCACCCTGGTCTCCCACCAAGGTGTAGGCGATTGCGGTGCTCCCCAGAACGGCCGCCAGATGCGATGCCGGAGCATTGAAGACTGTTTCGGTGAAGAGGAGTGGACTGGCGCCTGCGGGATTCGTTAGCACTTCAGCATAGAATCGCCTCGAGTAGTTCACGCTGCCGGTAAACGCACAAAACAAGATCCCCAACCGGAGGGCGCCCTCTGCGATGTCGGAACTCTCTGAGCCGACCGCCTCCAACGCCGCGCCCAGGGCGAACTGGCTGATCGGACTCGCTCGACGCATTCGCGGGTGGCTGAGAAACGCAGGCCGGGTCTCCGGTGCTGGAACCCGGTTCACCGGAAGCGGCTGCGAGCGATTCGGCCGAACGAGCTCAGCCGGGACAACCCGCCGCTGCCCAACCACCGCCTCCATCAACCCCGAAATTCCCCAGCCTGCAGGGGAGATCGCACCGGTCCCGTGAACAAAAACCCGGCTCACGTGAACCTCCGGAAGACCAGACTCGCGTTGGCGCCACCGAAACCAAAGGAGTTTGAAAGCGCATACTCCAACTCCGAACTCGTGGGCTGGACGACCACGGGGAACCCGCACGCCGGATCGAGGGTACCGACTTCGAGTTCAGGAGGCAGCCAGCGGCCCCGGAGCGCCATCATGCAGACCGCTGCCTCCACGGCACCCGCGGCACCTAGCAAATGTCCAATCCCGGCCTTGGTCGAACTCACCGAAATCGATGCTGCGAGCGGCCCGGCCCAACGAGTGATCGCAGCCGCTTCGGCCCCATCATTTGCAGGAGTTCCGGTGCCGTGGGCGTTGACGTAGCCGATCCCACCCGGACCGACTCGTGCCTGAAGACACGCGGCGGTCATCGCCTGAAATGCCGCCTCACCCTGGGGGTGTGGCTGAGTCAGGTGGTGGGTGTCGGTTGTGGCGGAGTATCCCACGATTTCACACAGGACCTCAGCTCCCCGCCTCGTGGCCGACTCCAGGGACTCCAAACAAAACACCGCCGCCCCCTCGCCCAGCGCGAGACCGTCGCGTCGTGCGGCGAACGGCCGGCAGGAGGTGGTCGACAAGGCCTGAAGCGAATCAAAACCCGTGAAGACCAATTCGCTCACCGCATCATAGCCACCGGTCAGAGCACGGGACGATCGACCGGATCGAACCCAGTCAAACGCATGCCCCAACGCATTCGCTCCCGAAGCGCAGGCATTGGCAATGATCGTCACCGACCCTTCGAATCCGAAGGCGTCGGCCAGGTCCAATGCCTGTCGCTGGGGCTGGTAGTGGGTCACGCGGGTCGGTTGGCGGCGGTCCGAAAAGGAAGCCATGGCTTGCCGGTAGAACAGCTCTCCAAGCGCCATCCCGCCGCTGGTAGTTCCAAGAACCAGCGGAATCGCCTCCGATCCCTCGTTCCATCCGGATTGAGTCCACGCCTCGTGAGTCGCGAAGAGGAGCATTCGGGCGGCGTGATCAAGACGCGTCTCCTGCCGCGCGGTGAGTCGGGTAGCGGGAAGCGATCGCGGCAAATCCACTTCCGCCGCCATCGTTGCGCGCTGTGTGGAAATGGCAAACCGGGTGACCGGACGAAAGGCACGACGGCCCGTTCGGAACCCCTCGGCATTGATGTCCCATCCCAAACCAAGAGGGCTCACCACTCCAGCCCCAGTGACGACAACCCGCGAGACGCCGCGAGGTGTTGAGGTGATGGGAAACAGCATGCGGCCTTTCGAGGGACGCTACCCGGCTGCCCCATGGAGTCAACGGGCGCACTTGCTTGTCCGGGTCCTTCCAGCGAGAAAGCGCCATGCATTCTGCGGCTGATCCTCCGACGGCCGACTTTGATGTGGTGATTTGCGGTGGGTCTCTCGCCGGGGCGTCAACCGCCCTGCTTCTGCTCCGAAACCGCCCGACACTCCGCGTTGCGGTGGTTGAAAAATCCACGCGCTTCCCTAGGCGCGTCGGCGAAGCAACGGTCGAGATCAGTGGTTTTTTTCTCAGCAAGGTGCTCGGGCTCACCCAGCATCTCAACGAACACCACCTCACCAAACAGGGAATGCGCTTCTGGTTTTCGAATTCCGAAACCAAATCCCTGGAGGACTGCGCGGAGATTGGCGGACGCTACCTCGCCCGCGTGCCGTCATGGCAGGTAGATCGCAGCGTCCTGGACGAGGAGGCACTGCGGTTGGCGGTGGAAGCCGGGGCGATTCTCCTTCGTCCCGCGAAAGCCTTGAAGATCGCGCTCCAGGCAGGTGGAACCCAGTCGGTGGAGATCGAGGACCCGTCAGGAAAACGCGAACTCACCGGACGTTGGGTCGTGGATGCCAGTGGATTCGCCGCGCTGCTTGCCCGGCAGGAAGGCTGGTACTGCCGCAATACGGATCATCCAACCACCGCGGTCTGGGCACGATGGAAGGGCGTGAAGGATTGGGACGGACGTGAACTCGCGACCCGGTATCCGGAATGGTTCGGGGCGTGTCATGGCATTCGCACCACCGCGACGAACCACGTGATGGGCGACGGCTGGTGGTCGTGGTGGATTCCTCTGAAGGGCGGAGACACTTCGATTGGCGTCGTGTTTGATCAGCGCTTCGTGAAATGGCCGCAGGACGGAACCCTGTCCGACCGACTCAAACAGTTCCTCACGGCACACCACCCGGTGGCCCAGGAGATGTTGACCCAGGCGATCCCGGTGGAAGGCGATGTGAGATTGCGGGCGAATCTCGCCTATTCCACGAAGGTCTTCGCGGGCGATGGGTTTGTTCTCGCCGGCGATGCCGCCGGATTCATCGATCCCCTCTACAGCCCGGGCATGGATTGGTTGACCTACACCACGACCCGGGCCGCGGAGCTCATCCTTTCCGAGCGAAAAGGGATTGCCGCGGACTCACTCACGGACAGCATCAGTGCCCACAATCGAGCATTCACGCAGTCCTATGATCGCTGGTTCACGGCCATCTATCGGAACAAGTACGAATATCTGGGTGACTTCGAATTGATGCGAACCGCCTTCCGGTTGGATCTGGGGCTTTACTACATCGGCGTGGTGTCACAGCCCTTCAAGTTCGGCCCGGGAGCCCTGCGCCATTCCGTCTTCACCCTCTCCAGCTCGGACATCCCCTACTTCCTGATCCGCACCTACAATCGTCGACTCGTCAAGATCGCTCGATCCCGCCGGAAACGCGGCGTCTTCGGAATTCACAATGCACGGCGGCGATACCTATTGAACGGATTCCTCCCGGACGATTCGACAGCGGTTCCGGTCTTGAAGGGCATCGTTGGGTGGATGCTCTTGGAACTTCTTGAAGGTTGGCGAAGCTGGTTCCAAGAAGAACACCCTACACACAATTCCACCGAGGATTCCAGTTCCCCAAATCGGCGGCGGGCGAAATCTGAGCCTGTTTAACCCCGTCCCGCTGGCGCCGCCTCTTGAAGAGTCGCGGCGCATCGGCGAGCCGCAAAATGGCTCGCAAGACTTGTCATCGACGGTTCCATTCCAGCCGAGTCGATCGCCTCGAGCACGCGCTCCTCCGTCATGATGAAGCGGTCCCGTTTGTAGATCACGTAATCCTCCCGCATTGCCTCCGGGGTAATATTGATCGTGCAAAGATTCGCGCCCGCAAGGAGCCCACGCAGGTATCCGCCTTGCGGGGCGGAAAGGTTTAGTGCGCTGACCGCGGGAACGACCCAGTCCGGTCGCATCAACCGAAGAGCCGCCATGCAGTTCAACGTCAGGTCAATCGAAGCCTGCGGCGCGTGACCCAGCGGTGTTTCAGCACCGGAGACAAAGGGACTGACGCTGCATCCGATCAGTGGCAGAGCGCCCGCCAGCTTGAGATTCTGCAGCATGGAGGGAATTCCCTCTCCCGGGAGTCCGGCAATGAATCCGGAACTCACATTCCAGCCCTGGTCGGCAAGCCAGCGGATATACGTGACCCGCTCTTCAAGAGTGCCGGGACCCTCAAGCGCTTCGTAGCGGGCCGCATCGGCCAATTCAAATTTGACAATGTACGTGGACGCTCCGGCTTCCTGGAGTTCAGACGAAAGTTCCTGAGACAAGGTGCCGAGGCACACGCTGATTCCCAGGTTGGTCTCACGTCGAAGAATCCGAACCAGTGGCAGCACCACACCGCGCACGGCGACGGGATCTTCACCGGCTTGAATGTTTACATCGGTAATCGAAAGCGGACGGTTTCGGATCAACAACTCCGCGAGGACCTCGGGATCTTCCCGACGGCGCGCCAGCCCTCGATTGTCGCGGCGCATTCCGCAATAGTGGCAGTTTTCCCGGCAGAAGTTGGACACCTCCACCACGGCCCGGACAAAGACCCGGCGTCCAAAATGATCCCGCAAGGCCTGGTTCGCACGGGCATGCAACTCCTCCTGAGCGGCACCTGCCGCTTCGAGTGAATCAACACCGGGAAACCACCTGGAAATCACCGAAACAGTGTTGGTGAACCGGACCGCAAAGTCCATCCATCAAACGGTCGAATGGCCATCGCGTGGTGGACAGAACGAGAGCCTGCCGGAACTCTCCTGCCGTGTTTGCTGCCGACCGCACGTGCGCTGCCATCATTCCCTGCCGAAACGAGGCGGGTCGAATCGGCGACGTCATCCGTGGAGTTCGCACGTATCTTTCGACCGTCATCGTCGTGGATGACGCGTCAGAGGACGGGACCGGCGCGGAGGCTCGAAGCGCCCAGGCGGTGGTGCTTCGCCACACAACCTGCGACGGAAAGGGTGCGGCCTTCATCACCGCTTGGCAGGAGGCGCAGCAACGGGGTTTCCAGTGGGTTCTGCACATGGACGGAGACGGTCAGCATGCGCCCACGGATGTTCCCCGATTTCTCGAGGCGTCGACCGGAGGCGCTTCGCTGGTGATTGGAAACCGATTCGAGAATCCCGGCGCCATTCCGTGGAGGCGACGTGTGGTCAATCGCTGGATGAGTCGGCGCCTGTCGCTCCTTACCGGCGCATCGCTTCCCGATTCGCAATGCGGATTTCGCCTGGTGCATCTGCAAACCGTGCTCTCCCTCCCGATCCGCACCCGGCACTTCGAGATTGAATCGGAGTTGTGTGTCGCCTTCGCCCGCGCCGGGAAGGAAATCCGATTCATCCCGGTGCAGGCACGCTACGGCGATGAGGTCAGCAAGATCTCTCCAATTCAGGACGCGTTTCGTTGGTGGAAATGGTATGCGGCGGAGCGCAACCACCCAATGCGTTTCACTTCTTGAGCGCGAGCAAGACCCGGGTCCCGTGCTCGAGCCACACCGTTGCATCGTCAAGCCCGGCCGATTGAGCCAATCGCTTCCATTCACCGACACGCCACCCCCGTCGAATCGACAGTACGGCGTCGGATCTAAAGTGCTTCGACTCCCCAAGGCACACGCACCATAGGATCATTTGGAACAAGAGGTTTCGGTGGAGATCGCACAGCAGCACCAACCGACCGGCAACCCGCCCCGCCTCAGAGAAATGCCGGATCACTTCCGATTCCGAAGGCAGGTGATGGGTCATCGTGGTTGCGAGAACCACGTCGAACGCGTGGTCATTAAAGGGAAGTTCCGTTACAGAACCAACCACGTGACGAGTGCCTGGATCGAGCCGAGCAGCAACCGGGCAAAGATCCAGATTGGTGAATTCCCAGGACCATCCCTGTTCCGAAGCCCAGTCACTGAGGATCCGGCCGAGCTGACCGTTCCCCGAGCCCAGATCCAGGATCCGCAGGCGCTGGCACGTCGCCTCCCCCAGCAGGTTCGGAATCCAAGTCCGGAACGGACGTTCGAATTGGGTCAGCTTGTTAAGCCGTTCCAGTGCGCCATAGTGCGCGCGGATCTCCTCTGGTGTTCGATCGTCTCCATCAAAGTATTCCGCTTGCATCGCTCGATGCCGCAAAAACATTGTCGAAGCCTAATCGCGATGCCGTTCCCCGAACAAGTTTCCTCCACCACGCCACCCGTCCGCCGTCATTGGGCGCTGCGAATCGCGATCTTGGCTGGGACAGCCTACCTCTTTGCCTGGGCCTGCGGCGCGGCAATGCAGGCGGACTCCAAGTTATCCACCCCACCGGGTTTGTTTCGGGGCATGTTGCATGGCGCAATGATGCCGGTTGCCTGGCCCGCTCTGCTGGCGGGACACGAACAAGAGATTTACGCCCGGGTAAATACCGGCGTGCCGTACAAACTGGGGTACTCGCTGGGCGTCAACGCGTCCGGACTCTTCTTCTTCGGCTGGCTGTTCTTGAGCCTCGGCGGCTTTCGACAGAAAACGAAACGCTAGCGAAAAACGCTGCAGTACACTTCGTAGGCATTGACCGAGCCGCCAACAAAATAGGCCGTCGACGGCAGCGTGAAGGATCGCGCGATCCGATCGAATACAAGATCAAGAACCGCCTCCGGTTCGTTGGGATCGTAGGCCCGGAACTCGATCCTGGTCGGATTTTCCGCCGCGGAAATCAGAACCACCGCGTGATTTAGAGTAAGCGTCGGGAAGGTAAGCACATGAAGCACCGGAGCCCGATTCTCGCGCACCGCGGTCAACAACCGTGTGGCTTCCATTGCCTGCCCCGATCGGGTGAACGGAAGGATCATCCGCCAATGACCGCGTTGGAAATAACTGCGCCACGCCCCCCCAGCCTCCGCCTTTAAAAACCGCTCTTTGGCGACGCTCAAGGCCTGGAGCGTCGCAAATCCGGGAAAGACAACTCGGTCGGCATCAGGACCGATGGCTCGCGCATCGCACTTGAGCAGTCGCCGCAGACGACCCCGAAGTTCCCCATCTCCAAGCGGCGGCGAGGACGGCTCAAATCGCGCATGCACATGGAACAGCTTGACCAACCGCGCCAGGACGAAGCATCGCAGGGTGTAACCGGGAGGTGGATCCCGTCGCTGGTGCACCTGCTGCAACGTCACCGGATCCCGCGAGTAGCTCCACAACGTTTCATTCCGGAACGCAACGACGTCGGCGGGGTGTTGCATCGGCGGAAGAGTCACGGGCGCGGAGCTTGCACCGCTCATCGCCGGCAGCGCAAGCGACTCCAAGACTGCCGCCTGGCGGTGCGAGGCCCCGTCCTGTTTCCATCAGCCAAAGGCCTGCCTGCTCATTCCCCTTGCACCAACCCCTGGGCGCGGGCTAACACCCGGCGCAATGCTTGACGATCGCTGGCGCGAGTGTGTCGCCACACAGGCCAACGAAACTGCGTTGCACGACTCCGCGAGCGGCCGCTTTTGGACCTTTCGCCAACTGGCCGACGCGGCGGATGCAGGGGTAGCGGCGGGTCCAGAAGGCATCCACTTCCCGATCGGAAACGGCGTGGAATTCATTCTCGCCGTCCTGCGTGCCTGGCGTTCGCGAAGCCCGATTTGCCCCCTCGAAGCGGGCCAGTCCCGTCCCGAGATCTCCCAACCACCTGCCTCCCTCGTCCACCTTAAAACGACTTCGGGAACTACCGGAAGGCAGCGTTGTGTTGCCTTCACGGCGCCGCAGTTGATCGCAGACGCCGACGCCATCGTCGAAACGATGGGACTGACGCCCAAGCACCCGAGCCTTGGCGTCATCTCACTCGCCCACAGTTACGGCTTTTCAAATCTGGTGCTCCCGCTCCTGTTGCACGGGATTCCGCTCATTCTGGTGCCATCCCCCCTCCCCGGGGCCCTGGGTCCGTCGGCACGGATCCTGGGATCGGTTGGACTCACGCTTCCCGCGGTGCCCGCCCTGTGGCGAAGCTGGCACGAGGCGAATGCAATTCCAGAAAACGTGAAGATCGCGATCTCAGCCGGAGCGGTCCTGCCAGTGGCCCTGGAGCGATCCCTCTTCGAGAAGAGCGGGCTCAAACTTCACAATTTTCTCGGGGCCACCGAATGCGGCGGCATTGCGTACGACGCGACGTCCCATCCTCGCGTCGATCCCCGGTTCGTGGGACGGGCGCTCCGTGGTGTTGCAGTGAATCGAGCCGAAGACGGCTGCCTGGAAGTCCGCAGTCCCGCCGTTGGCCAAACCTATTGGCCAGACGCCGAATCCGCTCTCGAAGGTGGGCGGTATCGCTCCAGCGACGTGATCGATCTGAGCCCGAACGGGGACCTGTTTCTCGTCGGACGTGCGGACGACCGTATTCACGTCGCGGGACGAAAATTGGCGCCTGAATCCGTGGAGGCCGTTCTCCGGATGCATCCCGACGTCCGCGAGTGCATCGTCTTTGGCATTCCGACCGCAGGGCAACGAGGCGAATCCATCGTGGCGGTCATCGAGGCCCACTGTTCGCTCGGTCCGGATGCCTTGCGAGCCTTTGCGCTCGAACGCTTGCCGGCGTGGCAGATCCCCCGCGTCTGGAAATTCCTCGAATCTCTTCCCGCGAACCCCCGCGGCAAGCAGTCGCGAAATCAATGGCGGCGGGAGCTGTTTCCCGATCTCAACCCGAAGGAGTCCTGAATTGGGAGCCGGAATCAGGCACCCAACGCGGGTTCCCGCACGGGCGAACCCGAGAGGACGACCTCACATTGCAGGATCAACTGTCCGCGAACGCTCGCTGTCGACTGCGCCTGGACCAGGGCTCCCATTCTTCCTACGACGCGTGCGTGAACCGTGATGGTTTCCCCGGGGCGGGCCGACCCGAGAATCTTTGCGGCGCGAATCGCGGTAAGCTTGAGATCCGGCAGAGGCAAACGAGTCGGATCACTCTGTGCCACCACCCCAGCCAATTGCGCGGCCGCTTCCACCAGCAACACCCCGGGCATCAGCGGATGGTCTGGAAAGTGGCCTTCAAGAAACGGTTCATCGCCACGGAGTGTGTACTCCCCGGAACCGCTGACTCCCGGCTCGAGCGTGAGCAGGCGGTCCAAAAAGCGAAACTCCGCTCCGTGGGGCAATGCCTTGAGCGCCGCGGTCAACAATTCAGGCATACCCCACTCCCGTTTCCCGGCAGGTTTGGGTGGCGTTCATTTGGGCTTCATCGGCTCCGACACCTTCCAGCTGGAATTGGTCCCGGGACTGAACAGGTCGGCGGGAAGGACCGGATTGTTGAGGCTATTGGAGAAATCATTCCTGAGTCGTGAACCGTCGGCAAAAACGAGTTCGGTGGCAGTCAGTGAAAACGTGTTCGTCGTCACTTCAATCGAAAGCTCCGGAAGCAGCCTCTTCACGGCCGGCGATCGCGGTTGGAGATGAAACGCATGGATGGCGTTCGTCGTTGAGAGACGAACCAGCAGGAATCCCCGGTGAAACTCGCCACCATCACGCGGAAATCCGGTGTCGAGCAACGCCAATGCGTCCTTGATCGGCCCCTTTTGAAGTTCGCCCAACGAATAGCGCTCGGCGCGTCTCAGCTGGGGCGAAAGAATCCAGAGGTCCTGATCCACCCGCAAGGCCACGGACTGCACGGGACTTCCCAGTTCCCACCGAAATCGATTGGGAGCTCCGAACCAGAGGTGACCAGGCGCGGAGAGCGGTTGGGTCAATGCCTTCAGGTACCGGGTTTGCACAAACTCGGAACTCCACGAGGTGAGATCCCGCTGTGCTGCGAGCCAACGATTGAGAATCTGGTCCGGCAGGTCCGAGCGGATGTCGTCGGCCCACAGGAACGAAGCCCCCGCGAACCCCATCAAAAGCCGCACCGCGGCACGGAATGAAACGTTCCGATTCATTTGCCGTCGTCGTGACTCCACACCCGAACGAAGTGAAACCATTGCTCCGGATACTGCCGGACCACGGGCTCAAAGACACGCATCATCCGTTGGGTGAAGGCGACCCGCGCGTCGCGGGTCCCCAGCTCGGACCGCTCGTATGGAATTGGCGCCAGGGCATTCGCGCGGTAGCCACCCGCCTCACGAACGATGCACACGGGCAGCACGACGCAGCCGGACGCCCGGGCCAGTTCCGCCGCCGCAATCGTGGCCGGGAGTCGGTGTCCCAGAAACTCAACCTCCACCCGCGTCGCTTCCGGGGGCCGATCCACCAATAGCGCCACCACGCCGCCGTCCTGCAGACGTCGAATGACCTCCACAAAGGCAAAGGGACTCTCCCCGACCACCAGAGTGTCCACTCCCAGCCGCGCCCGGATCCGGGTTCGAATCCGGGTCAACTCGTCCTCCGGCTCCGGCGCCGTCAACACGAGCGGTCGCACACCGCGCTCGCCGAGCAAAGGGGAGCCGAGTTCCCAATTGCCAAGATGAGGCGTCACCAGCAACACGCCGCGCCCCGAATTCAACGCGGCCGAAACGTGTTGCCATCCCTCCCCGGGTTTCGCGACGGCCGCCCCGGGAACACCGGATTCATAGCGCCAAAGATCCACCAACTTGCGTCCGAATTCCGAAAAGTTCCTTATCGCCAAGCGGCGCGCTTCCCCACGATTCCCAGTGACCACCGGGAGCAGGTTCTCGACGACAATCTCGAATCGGTCGGGCTTCAGCCAGCGATAGGCGGCAACCCCAATTCGGGACAGCCGCAACACCACCTCCAAGGGCATCCATCGCGCGAGAACGACGCACGTTTTCCAGGCCAGGGCCCCGTAGACCCGAGACGCCTGGGGTTCGGGTTTCTGGAGGGCACGCGACGGGGCCACAAACACACACCACCAGGTGGGCAGCAATCCGACGCAGACGACAAAGACGCATCCCACTCCCACGGCGCAGACGAGATCCAGGCTGGCCAGCCCGGCATTGTTGCTCCAGGCGAGCGACCCAAATCCGGCGATATTCGCACCGGCACACAGCAACAACGCCCGCCCGGTGATGCGCCAGAGCGATTGAAGGTCGGCCCCATGACGACGCAGAGCCAGCTGCACGTGAATCGTGGAATCGACCGAGGAGCCGAGTAGCAGGGGCAGTGCGACCAGGCTGAGCAAATTCCAGGACCACCCGATCACCGCCATCACCGCGAGCAGCAAAGTGAAGCTCAACGCCAGTGCCGCGAGGCTGAGCGCCACTTCGCGCCAGGTCCGGAAGGCGGTCCACAGACAGGCGATCAACATCACGCCGATTAGCCCGGTGAGCACAACGATCCGCCGAGATACATGCGTCAAAAGCGACGAGCCAAGTGAACTCCAGCTCGTCACCAACACCTCCTCCGGGAGATTGAACCGCGAAGCGTTTGTCTGCGCAGACTGCGCCATTCCCAACGCGAGCCACTGACCGGATTCGGTTCGCGCGGCGAACTGAGAGGACAGCCATCGGGCGGTTTCATTTTCGGGCCAGGCATTCGTCGAGGATCCGAACCCGCGAGTCCACGACGCCAAGGCTCCGTCCGTCAGCCCGAGGGAGTTGGTGCTGAAGCCCGCCTTGAGGATTGCCGCCTCGATTTCCGGCTTTCGCCGACTGAGCGCCTCGAAGCCAGCCTCATTCCGCGCCGCGAAATCCGGCCGCGGCCAGAACCCTGCGGGCAAGGTGAACGACTCAACTGTTCCATTGGATTTCGCGACCGAGAGCGCTGCTTCGGAACGAGCAAGCTGGTCGCCCACCGCGGCCAGCGACTCTCCCGAGGCGAGAATCCAAATGGGATCGTTGGTCCGTCCGAGCGCCTGCTTGAAGCGATCCATGGTGTCGTAGGCAGCGCTCTGGCGCGGGCGCAGCGGATCCGTGCTGGAGGTGATTACCGGCAAGCCACGAGTCAGCAAAATCCCAAGGCAAAACGCTCCGATGACAACCGTGGGAAGCCATCCGAGCTGCCTTCGGGAAGCGGGCTTCGAATTCGGTGCCACACTCCGGGGAGGAACACGGGCCACCAACGGCAGAAAGACGAACAGCATCACCGCGGCTCCCACGAGCAACCCCATCGCCGTGAGGACCCCGAGCTGGGCCAGGCCCGGCAGTCCGGCGAAACCAAGCAAGAGGAACGTGCAGGCGGTCGTGGCGGCCGAGTACGCGATTCCCGGAGCCACCTCGTGCCGAACCGCCTGCACGGACAAATCGGGAGCGGCGGCAAATTCCTGATAACTGACCAATCCGTAATCGACGGCGAGGCCCAGCAAAACCGCGGCGAATCCAAGGCTGACCACGTTCAAAGTCCCGAAAATGAGCCCACCGAGGGCCATCGTAATCAACAACGTCAGCCCCAGGGAAAGAATCAGCCACCCGAGGGGACGCCAGCTTCGGTGTGCGAGCCAAAACAGGACGGCGATCACCGCGAGAGTGCTGACGACAGAACTCTGCAAATCGCTTTCCATGCCGGATGAAATCTCCGCCAGAAAGGCGGGACCTCCGGTGATCGCGGCGTGAACGCCGCTTGGACTCGACCCGATCTCCGACACTTCGGCGTCCACAACCCGGCGCACCGAGGCAACCCAAGCGGCGGCCGCCCGGTAGTTCATTCGGGGGTCCACTGGCTCGACGAATACGGTTCGAAAAGTGCCGTCCGCATTCGAGAAGAGGCCAACACCAGTATCGAAGCCCGCGGCGCTAGAGTCGCCCGGAATCTGACTCAGCCCCAGTGGGTCGTAGCTGCGTCGAGCCAACACCTGGGGATCCATCGACGTGGAGAGCAACTCCCGGGCAGCGGTCAATTCATGCTCCAGATTCGTGGAAGACAGGCGGGTCAGGAAACGCGCCACCTCCACGGGCGGCTGTTGAAGCCACAGCCAGGCAAGATTCTCAGCTCCGTCTCCGAGGTTCTCCATCCACGGCGGCTGCCATCGCGCGGATCGCACCCAATTCGTCTGGGACAGCAACTGCCCTGCAACGCGTCGCGCCGCGGACTCAACCCGCTCTGGATCGTCGGACTCGAGCGTGACGATGAGTTCGCGAGCGTTGGAAAAATTCTGCTGATGGAGCTGAAGCCCGACGC
>JANXMD010000237.1 GCA_025354845.1 Verrucomicrobiota bacterium
GACGAGGTGTCCAAGCGGCTCGCCCGACAGGATTCGCTCGATGAAATCGTGGTGAACACCGGCCAGACTTTCCTGGGGCTCAGCATCGGGTGCGCCCGGTGTCATGATCACAAGTTTGATCCGATTCTCAGCCGGGATTACTACGCCATGCAGGCGTTTTTTGCGGGCGTGGAGTACGAGGAACGAGAGATCCGGAACGCCGAGCCCGAAGAAGTGCGTCGTGAATTGGCGCAGCTCCGGCGGGACCTGGAAACTCTAGATCGGGACCGGTCCCGGTATGAGTCCCTCGCGCGCCCGGAGGCGGGAACGTTGCGGCGAACCGATTCTCGAACCAACCGCGAAACGTTCTCCCCGCGGACCGCCAAGTTTCTTCGATTCGCCATTCAGGATGCCAATCGTCATCCGACACTCGGGGTGATCGAACCGTGTCTCGATGAGGTGGAGGTATTCACCGACGAAGCCACGCCGCGGAATGTGGCGTTGGCTTCGTTGGGAACGCGAGTCACGGCGTCCGGGAGTCGGACTTCCGATCGGCATCGCCTTGAGCATGTGAACGACGGTCGCTACGGGAACGAGCACAGTTGGATGTCGGACGAAGCGGGACGCGGTTGGCTCCTGTTTGAATTTCCGAAGCCCGTCCGGATTTCATCGGTGGTGTGGAGCCGGGATCGCGAGGGGCAATTCACCGACCGCACTCCAACGGCATATTCCATTGAGGCAGGACTTGCCGTCGATTCCTTGGAAACGGTCGCCGGGCTTCCCCCGTCGGCCGCCAGTGAAGTATTGAGCCTGGGACAGCGACGTAAGGAACTGGAATCGCGAATCGAGCGGCTCAGTAAGCCCCAGCGGGCGTTTGCGGGTGTGTTTCGAAAGCCGGATGCGATTCGGCGCCTGCGTCGTGGAGATCCCGAGCAACCGATGGAGCCGGTCGCCCCAGGAGTTCCCGGGGCCTTGGGAACACTGGCGCTTTCCGAGGATGCCCCCGAAGCGGAGCGACGCCTCGCTCTCGCCAACTGGCTCGCGCGTCCCGACCATCCGCTCACTGCGCGGGTCTTGGTGAACCGGATCTGGCAGGGCCACTTCGGAACCGGAATCGTGGAAACGCCGAGTGACTTTGGACACAACGGCGCACGACCCTCGCATCCGGAATTGCTCGACTGGCTCGCCACCGAGTTCCTCCGGCGGGGCGGGTCCCTCAAGGCGCTGCACCGCCTGATCGTTCTTTCGGCGACCTACCGGCAGTCGGCGGGGGAGTCCGGGGCGATGGCCAAGGGATTGAGACTGGATTCCGGAGACCGCCTTCTCTGGCGTTTCCCCTCACGGCGCCTGGAGTCCGAAGTGATCCGGGATTCGATGGTGTTGGTCAGTGGGCGCCTCGATTTCAAGGCCGGCGGACGTGGCTTCGATCTGTTCAATCAACGCGGAGGCTTGAGCGGATTCAAACCCGTTGAATCGTACCAGGGAGAGGGACTTCGGCGCATGATCTACGCCCACAAGGTGCGTCGCGAACGCGAGGCGGTCTTCGGCGCCTTCGATTGTCCGGATGCCGGCCAGAGTACGGCGCGGCGCCGGGAATCCACCACGCCTCTGCAGGCACTGAACCTCTTCAACAGCCGGTTCACCTTGGAAGCGTCGGAGGCGCTGGCGCGACGGGTCAGCGTGGGATCGGGTGTTACGTCGAAGGCCCAGGTACGGGCCGCGTATCAACTGGCGCTGAGCCGACCGCCGGATCCGGACGAAGAAGCCGAAGCGGTGACCTTCATCGAGACTCATGGGCTTCCCGGATTTTGCCGGGCGCTGTTCAACTGCAATGAATTCCTGGTGTATCCCTGAACCGGACTCACGCTGACATGAATCCCTCACCGGAATCCCTTTCGTGGCACGGCCGCGGTTTGCTGGACCGGCGCTCCTTTCTGTCGGGCTCGGCGCAGGCATTGAGTTCGATCGCGCTCGCCGGCCTGCTCGACCGCGACCGTCTGTTGGCATCCCCCGCCCCAGGGCCGCTGATTCCCACCATCGATCCGGCCCACCCCAACGCGCCGAGGCCATCCCATTTTCGTCCGCGGGCGAAGAACGTGATCGTGGTGTTTTGTGCGGGCGCGGTCAGTCAACTGGAGACTTGGGACTACAAGCCGGAGTTGATTCGCTTTGACGGCAAACCGATGCCCGGCGGCCCGGCGGTCACGTTTCAAGGGCCGGCCGGGGAACTGGCACGTCCACGCTATGCCTTCCGTCGCCGCGGCGAAACTGGCAAGTGGGTGTCCGATCTGATTCCGCATCTTGCCGAACTCACGGACGATCTCGCCTTCGTTCATTCGCTGACCAGCAAGAGCAACACCCACGGACCGGCGGAGAATTTTCTGTCCACCGGCTTTGTCCTCGACGGGTTTCCCAGCCTGGGATCGTGGGTGACCTATGCCCTTGGCAGCGAGTCCCAGGATCTCCCTGCGTTTGTTTCGATCCCGGATCCGCGAGGAGTGCCTCAAAATGGTTCCAACAATTGGGGTCCGGGATTCCTGCCCGCGGCGTTTCAAGGCACGCCCTTCAGCGCCCAGGAGCCGGTTCGTCACCTTTCGGCGGTGGGCGTTTCCCCGGAGACCGATCAGGCCTCGCGCTCCTTGTTGCAATCGATGAACCGCCGCCATTTGCAACAGCATCCGGGCGACGGCCGACTCGCGGCGCGCATCGCCAGCTACGAACTCGCGGCTCGGATGCAGCTGAGCGTTCCCGAGATCGGAGACCTGTCCACCGAGCCAGCGCACTTGCTCCGGAGTTACGGGGCCTCCGACAGCTCGAATCCCATCAAGGCGTCGTTTGCGCGGAACTGCATCTTGGCCCGACGATTGATTGAACGCGGAGTTCGCTTCGTGCAGCTCTTTAACGGCGCGTATGCCAGCGGCGGCGAATTAAACTGGGACGGACACAACAAGCTGAAGGAACAATACGATCGTCATGCGGCCATCCTGGATCAGCCGGTGGCGGCGTTGATCCGCGATCTGCGACAACGGGGGTTGCTCGAAGACACGCTGGTGGTGTGGTGCACGGAGTTCGGACGCATGCCCTTTTTCCAGAAGGGGGCCCAAGGGCGGGATCACAACCCGGATGGATTCACCTGCTGGATGACCGGCGCCGGCGTGAAGCGCGGCGTCAGTCATGGGATCACCGACTCGCTCGGACGTCAGGCGGTTTCCCAGATCCATCCCCTGTATGATTTCAACGCCACGATTTTGCACCTGCTTGGCATCGATCACCAGCGCCTGACCTACGAGCACAACGGCGTGCAGCGTCGTCTCACCAACGTCGAAGGCGAAGTCATCCAGGAGATCTTGGCCTGAGATCCGCAGCCCCGAGGGTCGTGCGGTCACTTCGCGGCCGACAAGCTTGACCCTGAGATCGAATGCAGCGGCAATGGGGAACGTCGGCTTCACCAGCGCGCGGCCGTCGATCAACCCATGAACATCCTCCAACTGCTCCTTGGCAAGGGACTGCTGACCATTCAGCAGGTCGAGGATTCGCTCTCCCTCCAGAGGTCTGAGGGGTTGCGGATCGATCGGGCGGTAATTCAGCTCGGGTTCGTAACCGAGCGGCAGATGCTTGAACTGATGTCCGAGCAGCTTCATCTGCCGCTGGTCGATTTGCAGGACGTCACCATTGATGCCGATGTGCTCCGTGCGCTGCCGGCGAAGATTGTCTATCGCAAGCGATTGGTTCCGGTGTCGCGGGAGCACGGCATCCTCAATGTCGCCACCAGCGATGCGTTTGATCTGTACGCGTTTGACGATCTTCGGCTGAGCACTGGTCTCGAGATCCAGCCGGTGCTCGCGCCGCGTGATGACATCGAGAAGGTCATCAAGTCGCACTATGGACTGGGCGGAGACACGCTCGATGAAATGGTCGGCGCCGGGGACCTGGACGGCTCCTCCTCGTCGATTGAGGTCGGTGAGGATCTCCTGGAAGCAGCGCAAGAGGCGAGTGTCATCAAGCTCGTCAACGAGATCATCATTGAGGCCGTCAATGAACGTGCGTCCGACATCCACATCGAACCGTACGAGCACCAACTTTCCATCCGGTATCGCATTGACGGTATCCTGCAGGAGGCATCGGTCCCGCCTCAGATGCATCGCTTCCAGGCGGCGATCATCAGCCGCGTCAAGATTCTGGCGAACCTCAACATCGCCGAGCGCCGGATCCCGCAGGACGGGCGCATCAAGTTCCAGGTGGGAGGCCGTCAGGTGGATGTCCGTGTCAGCGTGATTCCGATGCTATTCGGTGAGGGCGTGGTCATGCGTCTCCTCGACAAATCGAACGTCCTCTTCACGCTGCAACAGCTCGGCATGGACGACGTAACCTACGGCCGGTTCAAGGCGTTGATCGATCGTCCCCATGGCATCTTCCTGGTGACGGGTCCGACCGGCTCTGGCAAGACCACCACTCTCTACGCCGCGCTCAACGCCATTGTCGGCCCCGGGATCAAGGTGCTCACCATCGAGGACCCGGTCGAATACCACCTGCATGGCGTCAACCAGATCCCGGTCAATCACCAGGTTGGAATGACCTTCGAGAAGGGATTGCGAGCCGTCCTCCGTCACGATCCCGACGTGGTGATGATCGGTGAAATCCGTGATCTTGAGACCGCCCGGGCAGCGACCCAGGCGGCGATGACGGGACATCTCGTGCTGTCCACGCTGCACACGAACGACGCGGCGTCGTCCGCCATGCGGCTGATCGAAATGGGCGTTGAGCCGTTCCTGGTCAGCAGCACCATGATCGGAGCCATGGCCCAGCGGTTGGTGCGTCGTGTCTGCCCCAAATGTCGGGAGGATTATCTTCCCGAGGCCGCCGACATTCCGGCGGATTTGCATCTCGAGCCCGGGACGCTTCTGGCGCGCGGCCGCGGATGTCCGCATTGCCGAAACACCGGCTACCGGGGCCGAACCGGTCTGTACGAACTCATGGTCATGAACGACGACATCGCCGCGAAGATCATTGATCGCGCCCCGTCCCCGCAGATCGTCGCCGCCGGTCGTGTGTCGGGGCTGCGACTCTTGCGCGAGGATGGCTGGATCAAGGTTCGTAACGGCATGACCACGCCCGATGAGGTGGTGTTCTGTACGGCGCTGTGATTCTGCGCGTCTCCTGAGGATTCCTTTCGATGCCCCAATTTCTCTACACCGCGATGACCGATGCCGGTGCACGCGTGTCGGGGTCTTTGGAGGCAGACAGCGAGGCCGCCGTCCTGCGGGCGCTGGAGGAGAAGAAGCTGTTCCCGGTGTCCGTTCAGGGGAAGGGCGGATCGGCCTCCGGGGCGGCCCCACGCCGTCGGGTCCGGTCTGCGGATCTGGGGATGCTCTACAGTCAATTGGCGGATCTTCTCGGTTCCGGCGTGCCGCTGCTGCGTGCCCTCGATTCCCTCATTCGCTCGGCACCCGGTGCCTCTCTCAAAGGATTGCTCCGCGAGATTCGCGCCTCGGTGGCCGAGGGGAAATCGCTGACCGAGACGCTCCGTCAGTACCCGGAGGTCTTTCCGCCGCTTCACGTGGCGATGATTCAGGCGGGCGAGCGGGCGGCGTTTATGGAAGAGGTGCTGCACAGCCTGGCGGGATTCATCGAACGGTTTGAGGAGCTCCGCAGCAAGGTCATCGGTGCCCTGATTTATCCCGCGCTGCTCGCCGGACTGGGCACGGTGGTGATGATTGCGGCGCTCATGTTTTTTGTTCCAAAGTTCGAGCCGCTGCTGGCGAACGCGAAGAAGCCGCTGCCGTCGGAAATCATGTTCGGGGCCAGCCACATCGTCCGCCATTACTGGTACCTGGTGGTCGGGGCGATGGCCGCAGTGGTGGCCCTGATCTGGGTGAATCTCAAGAGCGAGGTCATGCAGCGAAAGCTCGAGCGATGGCAGTTGAAGATTCCGGTGGTCGGAAGCGCGCTTCGGCTGCTGGCAATCACCCGTTTCTGCCGGATCCTCGGCACCATGCTGGCCAACGGCGTGCCGCTGCTGCATGCGCTGAAAATCAGCAAAGACGCCACGGGATCGACGATCCTGGCTGACCGCATTGGCGAGGCCACCGAGGCCGTGCGCGACGGCAAGCGGCTCTCCGAACCCCTGAGCAAGGGGGACTTCATCCCGGAACAGATCCTGGCCATGATTGCGGTGGCCGAAGAGTCGAACAATCTCGACAAGGTGTTGGTTCAAATTGCCGATACGGTGGAGCGGCGGACCAATCGACAGGTGGATCAGGCGGTGCGTCTCATTGAGCCCGCCATCTTGTGTTTGGTGGCGGCGGCGATTGGCTTTCTCGCGCTGGGACTGCTGCTGCCGATCTTTACCATGGCGAGCGCGCTGGGCTCCAAGTAGCGGGCAAAACGGTGCCGGCGGCATGCGAAAGGGGCGGATTCCTGCCCGGTTAAACCTTCGCTGCTAAAGAGTTGAATCTTGCCGGACTTTCCGGCGTCCACGTAGGATCACGAACTAGAACTTCCTGTTTCCATGACTGTTCAAACTACTGCCGAGATCCTGCGGCGCCGCCGGCGTGCGTCGGGCTTCACCCTGATCGAAATCCTCCTGGTCATCGTGATCATCCTGCTCCTGGCAGGGGCTCTGGTGGTCTTCGTGCTGCCCCAGCAAAAGGGTGCCGAGAAGAACACCACTCGACTCCTCCTTCAGGGTGTGGGGACGGCGTTGGATACCTACCGCCTGAATCTGGGCCACTATCCCAACGAGCAGGAGGGAGGACTCGACGCGCTGATGAAGAAGCCAAGTTTCGAGAACGAGCGGATGGGTGAAAAATGGCAGGGACCCTATCTCAAGCCGGGCACCACGCTCGAGGATCCGTGGGGGCACAAGATCCACTACGAACTCGCCGATCGTGCCGTCACCGGCGAATCCGCAGGGGCGCTCCCGTACAAGCTCTACTCGGTCGGCCCGGATGGGCAGCCCGACACGGATGACGACATCAAGCTCGCCTCGGAGAGCACGGATTCGAATTCGGGCTCGGCGCCCAAGTGACCGATCCGACGCGAGCCGTGGGCACACAGGAGACAACGAATGGGTTTTCAGTTCGGCCGATGCCAGCGGACGACCCGGGTGGCCTTCACCCTGGTTGAGCTCCTGCTTGTCGTCGTTCTGCTCGGGCTGCTTTTCTCGGCGGTTGTCTTCAATCTCGACTCGCTTCAGCGCGGCGCGCAGCTTGAAGAGGGCGCGGGTCAGGTGGAAACGCTGCTCCGCTTCGCCAGGGCCCGGGCTGCGGCGACCGGACGGCAGGTTCGGATTTCGTTTGGTTCTTCCGATCTGACGCCGCCCGGCACCGCCGCCTCCGCCTCCGCCTCCGCCT
>JANXMD010000238.1 GCA_025354845.1 Verrucomicrobiota bacterium
TTCCTCTGCGCCCTCGCCGGCATGACCCGGCTGGGATTGTCCGGAAATCTCATGAGTCTCGGTGCCGTGGACTTCGGGCTCATCATCGATGGCGCGGTGGTCATCGTGGAAAACATCGTCCGCCAGCTGGCCCACCGGCAGCAACATCTCGGCCGGCCGCTCACTCCGCCCGAACGCGCCAAAACCGTGCTGGCGGCGTCCAAGCAGGTGGCCAGTCCGATGTTCTTCGGCGTACTGATCATCACCGTGGTCTACCTCCCACTGCTCGCGCTGTCGGGGATCGAAGGGAAGATGTTCAAGCCGATGGCCCTCACCGTCATGCTCGCGCTGGGGGCCGCGCTCGTGCTGGCGTTGACGCTGATGCCGGCCCTGGCATCGCTCTGCCTCGGCGGATCAGTTGCCGAGTCGGAAAACACCCTCATGCGCCACATCCGCATCACCTATGGGTCCCTGCTGGCGCGAGCCATGAGGCACCGGATGCCGCTGGTTGTCGCCGCCCTTGGACTGTTCGCCGTCTCCGTCCTGGTGCTCACCCGGCTGGGCGCAGAGTTCGTCCCGAAGCTGGACGAGGGATCCACCACGATGATGCTGTACCGACCGGTGGGGCAGAATCTCCCGTCGTCGGTCGACGACCAACTCCGCGTTGAATCCTGGATCCGGAAGACCTTCCCCGAGGTCGCGCGCGTGTTCGCACGCGTGGGCACCGCCGAGGTAGCCACCGATCCCATGCCGCCCAACGAGGCGGACTTCTACGTGTTCTACCGGCCGCGATCCGAGTGGAAGTCCCGCGACGGGCACGTCCCCACCAAGGCCGAGCTCGCCCGAACGATCGCCGGCGAATTGGAGAAGACGTTCACCAACACCACGGCGCTGGTGGCGCAACCCATCGAAATGCGCTTCAACGAAATGCTCGAAGGGGTCCGCGCCGACCTCTCGGTGAAAGTGTTCGGTCCCGATTTTGAACAACTCGAATCGCTGGCCTCGCGGATCAAGGAACTGCTCGGGAAGCTTCCCGGCGCCGGCGAGGTCGAGTTTGAGACGGAGGGACGTTCCCCCGTGTTGACAGTCACCGCGCGGCAGGAAGTGCTCGCGCGTCGCAACATTCCGTCCGCGGCGGTGAACGCGGCGATCGCCACCGCACTGGCCGGCCAGACTGTCGGTTCGCTCTCGCACGATGGGCACGTGCACGACGTCGTCGTCCGCCTGCGCGGGGACCTGCGCGACCGTATCGACCAGATCCGCCAACTCGACGTTCGCGTGGGGGAACACGGGCTGGTTCCGCTTCAAGATCTCGCCGACATCCGCATCGTGGATTCGGTGGAGCCGATCCGGCGCGACGACGGTCGCCGGCGCGCCGCGTTGATGATCAATCTGAACACCTCCGACGTGGAGGGCTGGGTGACCCGGGCCCAGGCTCTGGTGCACGACAAGGTGCCAATGCCCGACGGCTACACCGTGGAATTCGGCGGCCAGTTCGAGCACCTGCAGGAAGCCCGCGCGCGGTTGATGATCGTGGTGCCCGCGGCCTTGGGACTCATCTTCGCGCTGGTGTTTCTCGCCTTCGGAAGCCTTCGGCAGGCGCTCGTGGTGTACTCCGGCATTCCGCTCGCACTTACGGGTGGCATCGTTGCGCTCGCGGCCCGGGGCATGCCCTTCAGTATCACCGCCTCGGTGGGATTCATCGCCCTCAGCGGCGTCGCAGTGCTCAACGGCATGGTGATGGTCAGCTATTTCAACGAACTCCGCGAAGAGGGTCGCAACCTGTTCGACGCCGTGACCGAGGGGGCCCTCACGCGATTGCGTCCGGTGCTCATGACGGCCCTGGTGGCCTCGCTGGGGTTCGCCCCGATGGCCCTGGCCACCGGCGCCGGCGCCGAGGTTCAACGTCCGTTGGCGACGGTGGTGATCGGCGGCATCGTCAGCTCAACCCTTCTCACCCTCCTGTTGCTTCCGGTGTTGTATGCCTGGGTTGAATCGCGCGCCCTCGCGAGGACGCTTGCCTCGGCGAAGGACGAGGGATGAAATAAACGGCAGGCCCATCCGGCCCCCGATGCCTTATTCTCATCCGCAGCCCCTTGACCGCGCAGCGGCGTTCCGCCAGGTGCGCCACCTCCTGCCCGGGGCCGCCGCACTCGCTGCGCTGGCGGGCTACGTCAACTCCGTGGTGCTGGGATTCTTTCACACTCCGGTGAGCCACATGACCGGTGCCGTCTCGCATCTTGCCATTGATCTCGCGGATGGCCGCGCCGCCGATGCAGTCGCCTCGGTGAGCATCGTTCTGGGATTCGTGGGCGGCGCTGTGATCGCTGGCGTCCTGGTCGGCGCCCTGAAACTGATTCCCAACCGGACCTACGGGCTGACCATGATGCTCGAAGGAGTGCTTCTGGCTGTGGCGACCGCGCTATTGATTGCCAAGCATCGCCTCGGCCTGCCCGCAGTGGCCATGGCCTGCGGACTCCAGAACGCGATGACCAGCAGTTACTGCGGTTTGATGATTCGCACCACACACGTCACCGGCACGGTCACCGACATCGGCGTCATGATTGGCCACTGGATCCGCCACCGTCATATTGACCAGGCGAAACTCGGATTTGCCGCCCTGGTGATCGTCGCCTTCGGCTGCGGCGGCTGGGCAGGAGCCCTGGCCGACGCCCGGTTCGGTCCGCAATGCCTCAGCCTAGCCTCCATGGGCTGTCTCGGCGCCGGAGCCATTTTCTGGTGGGTGACGCGCGATGGCTTCAATGACGTACCGTAGCCGCCGAGGGAACGAGGCGGATCCCCTCAGCCAGCCGATGGAACTCACGCTAGATCAGATCCCAGACGCCCCCCAACGAAGACGCAAAGCCGCGTCGGATCCCGTATTTCCGGACCTACGACTTTCGACCTTCGACTCCACCCCGAAGGCGCGCCCATTCGGAGCGCCGGCATCTTGCCGGCCAGAAGGATTCAAATCCGAAAGCAGGAAAGCAGGAGGAAAAACAACCAGGACACAAAGCCGCCTTGGACTTCGCCCCTTGGCCCCTCCGTCTCCCAATCCGCACACTGTGCCCCAGTCTCCAAATCCGACTCGACATCCCCTCCGTTTCCCCAAGAATCGCCATCGGTCATAACAATATGACCGATAAGGAGCCCGGAATGGCCTTCGGCACTACCAATATGACCGATACACCGCTCATCACCCCCTTCGGCACTATCAATATAGCCGATAGCCCGAAAATCGGGCTCGGCTCACTACACTGTTAGGCTTTTCTTTATGCTATGAAGCGTACTGTATTCATCCTCACCGCCGCTGTCGCCTTCCTTGCAGTCGGAGCAGTATCGGCGTTCCTTGGCTATCGTGCGGGTCAGCG
>JANXMD010000251.1 GCA_025354845.1 Verrucomicrobiota bacterium
CGAGCTTCTGCACGGCGGTCTCCAGCCTCTGGATGACCACGGGGGCTTTGTCCCAACCAGATTTCCCATCGGTGTTCGGTAGAGGGGTGAAATTCCCGAGGTGTGAACGCGGTTCTTGGGGCTGCAGGCGGGTCGCCAGCGTGTCGAACAATTGGGGGGTTGTTTGATGGGTATATAGCCGGAAAAAGGGTTCCATAAAGGCGTGTCGCTCATGCAATTGTGCTTGACGTGGCCGAGGTCACCGAAAATCGAACTCGATGTCTGTCTCCTTCGAAACTACCACCGTGGACTCCGCCTTCTTCAACCCTCTGAACGCCCTTGTCGCCCAGAGCCAGTGGACCCGGCCCTGCCCGGAATTACCGGATCTTGATTTTGTCCGACTGGGCATCCACCGCGTCCTGGAGTCTTCGCCCAGCGGCCGAGGGTTCATCCAAGAACACGGTGCCCGCTTCGAGCGTATGCCGACCCACTCCAATTACTTCTCCACCTTGCGCAGTGCGAGGCGCGGAGAACTCCTCAAAGAGGTCCATGACCGACTGATAGCCGACGCCGCCGTTCTCCTGCCCGACCGCCTCAACTCGCTCTCGGAGTTGAGGACTTACGAGTGCTTCGCAGCAGACGGACACTGGCATCAGGCCGCAACTCACGATCCCAGACATGATGGAGTGAAGATGGCGGTGGGACACTTCTACAGCCTGGATCTCCGAAGCCATACCCTGCGACACCTGGCGGCAGCCGAAGGGCTTCACGAGCACGATATGAGCGTTCTGAAGCGGGTGAAACCCAAGGGCCTCCGGCAAAGCGTTCCCAAGGGGAAGCGCGTCCTCATCGTCTATGACAAGGCAGGCATCGACTTTGCCTACTGGAAGCGTTGCCGCCAGGAGTGCGCCTTGTACTTCCTGAGCCGGGTGAAGGAGGCAATGGTTTATGACTGGCTTGCCGATCGTGAATGGGCATCGAGTGATCCGCGCAACGCGGGCGTCAAGGCCGACCGGCGTGTGATGACGCGCGAGGGGGTTGAGTTGCGCATCGTGACCTACATCGACCCGGTTGGCGGAGAGAGCTATGAGTTCCTGACGAACGAACCGGATCTGCCGCCGGGGATCATCGTGGAGTTGTACCGACGCCGCTGGGAGGCGGAGAAGGTCTTCGACGAGATCAAGAACAAGCTTGGGGAGAGGAAAGCGTGGGGCACCACCCAGGAGGCACGGGAGGCGCAGGCGCGGTGCGTGGCGATGACCCACAATCTGCTGAAGATATACGAGCACCGACTGGAGGTGGAACGGGGCGTGCGCAATCACAGCGAGGATGCGCGGCGGGCGAAGCGAGGGGCTGAAGCGCAGGAGCGGTGCGCGCACCAAGGGAAAGCGATATCGCCCCTGATTACTGCAGTTCGGAGGGCCACCCAGTGCAGTGTGAAGTTCGTCCGGTGGATCCGACAGTCCTTGAGAGACGACGTCGCGGAAACCGTCGCCGTCGCCCGGCTACACACCCTTTACGCAGCGTCCTGAGATTTCAGGGTGAACACCGATGCGTCTGGGGAAGCACGGCTATGCGGCGCGGGCGGATCGGTTAGGCTGGGCGGATGAAATCACAATTAGCGCGGCGCGGGCGACGCACGACCGCCGAACGTGCCGAACTCGTCGCCGGATATCAACGCAGCGGCGTGACGCAGCGGGAGTTCGCGGCGCGCCATGGGCTCGGCCTGTCCTGTCTCAGGAGTTGGTTATACAAGTCTAGGGCGGCCGAATCGGCCGCGCCGCGGGCGACATTGCTCCGGTTGCCGGTGCATTTGCCAGGCGCCACGCCCGCCGGCCCCGTTTATCGGATCGGTTTCCCCGGCGGCCTTAGTCTGGAGGTGGCCGCGGGTTTCCGGGCCGACGAGTTGCGGGAGCTCTGCGGGCTCCTGCGCGGGTTATGATTCCCACCGGGCCGGCCACGAAGGTCTTTCTGGCATTGGGCGCGACCGATCTCCGCAAGGGTTTCGAGGGACTCGGCGATCTGGTGCGCCACCGCTTCAACGAGGATCCGCTGAGCGGGCACCTCTTCGCCTTCGCCAATCGCAACCGCACCCGGATCAAATTGCTCTACTGGGACGGATCGGGGACCTGGCTGCTGACCAAGCGCCTCGCGAAAGGCCGGTTCCACTGGCCCGGCGGCGAGGCAACGCCCACGGACGCCGCGCTGCGGATCCTGGCGGAGGAATTGACCCTGCTCCTGAGCGGCATTGATCTTGAGAAGACGCGGTCCCGGCCCTGGTGGCGCAAGGCGGCGTGAACTGCCGGTGGGACTTAATAAAAGATATATAATGATATGAAAGGTATTGCCATCGCGCGCGTTCCTATATATAAGTACTGGCACACTTAGATGCCGCTGGACCTCCAATCGCTCCCGCCCGAAATCGGCGAGTATGTGAAAAGCCTGCAGGCGGAAAACGCCCGGCTCCAGAGGATCGTCGTCCTCAAGAACGAGGAGATCCGCCTGCTGAACCTCCGGAAGTGGGGGCCGAAGGCGGACAAGCTTTCCGAGAACCAGCTGAGCCTCCTGCCGCTGGAACTGGTGGTCGCGGTCCCCGAGGTCGATGGCGAGGCCGCGCTCCCGGAAGCCGCCAAGGCCCTGGCGTCCGTGCCGAAGGCCAAGGCCCCGAAGAACAATCACCCGGGCCGGGCCGTCCTTCCCGCCCATCTGGAGCGGCGCGAGGAGATCATTCCCTGCCATCCCGGCGATTGCACCTGTTCCGCCTGCGGCGCACCGCGTCCGGTGATCGGCTACGAGGTCCGCGAGGAACTGGGGTGCCGGCCGGCCGAGTTCTTCGTGCGGGTCATCAAGCGCGAGAAGCGCGGTTCCCATTGCCTGCCCGAGCAGGGCGTGGCGGTGGCACCGGCGCCCGCGCAGATTGTCCCCAAGAGCAAACTCTCCGACGCCTTCATCATCGAGGTCCTGGCCGCCAAGTTCCAGCAACACACCCCGGTCTACCGCCAGTGTGCCAGCCTGCTGGAGGATCACGGCATCGACCTCAGCCGCCAAACCCTCAACGCGGGCATCCTGGCGGCCGCGGATTTGCTGGTCCCGCTCGTCGGGGCGCAGGCCGCCGAGTTGTTGGCCGGTGGTTATCTCCAGGCCGACGAAACCACCGTGCCCTGCCAGATACCGGAGCCGACGGGCGCGAATCACCGGGCTTATCTTTGGGAGTACGGGCGACCGGGCGGAGCGGTGGTCTTTGACTTCCGAATGGGCCGGGGACGAACCGCCGGTCCCGGGGAATTCCTGAAGGGTTTCCGGGGCAAACTTCAATGCGACGGTTATGCCGCCTACGACAAGCTGGGCGAGGGCATCACCTTTGTCGCCTGCATGGCGCACATCCGGAGGAAGTTCGTGGACACCACCAAGCTGACGCCGTTGGACCCACGGCCGGTGGAGATCGT
>JANXMD010000272.1 GCA_025354845.1 Verrucomicrobiota bacterium
CATCGCCCGGCGCCCCGAATCCGCCCGGAGCAGGCCGTCGCGATGGTTCTGAAGGTCGGGGTGGTCCGGGCGGACCTGGCGGGTTTGGTGGACCTGGAGGTCGTGGTCCGGGAGGTGGCGGACCTGGGCTTCTGGATATCCTTGCTGTGGGACGGCCGTGAGCACGCCGCGGACCGGTTTTCCGTTGGATTCGCACGGATTCCCGGGGGCCGGCCGGCGACGGTCGGCGACGGTCGATCGCCGGAGTTGGGATGAGTCTGGCTGTTTTTAGGTTCGTCCCTATCATCGCAGAATGAACGCCGACTACATCGATCCTCGTAACGGTTCGAGGTGGCGCGGGATCGGATGGTCGGTCCTTCTTGGCGTGCTGATCGCGGCCCCGGGTTGCGTGCGGTTTGAATCCCGGCCACTCTCGTCGACTGCCAACTTCGACTCGTTTCAGGCACGTAGCCTCGCGGACCCCGGGCTTAGGCGCTTCTTCGAAACCAATGGAATGGCGACATCGTGGCCGCGGCTGGAATGGGACCTGCAGGCGTTGACGATGGCGGCCTTTTACTTCCATCCCGACTTGGACGTGGCGCGTGCTTCCCTCGACCTTGCGCGTGCCGGTGGTCGCACGGCCGCCGAACGCCCCAACCCCACCCTCAGCGTGGCCCCATCCTACAACACAAGCATGGGAATTCCATCGCCCTGGTTGGTGACGGCTGCGTTGGACATACCTGTCGAGACCGCCGGAAAGCGAGGGTATCGGATCGCTGAAGCGGGACACGTTACCGAGATTGCCCGCTTGAACATCGGCGCCGTGGCGTGGCAGGTCCGGAGTCGCCTCCGGCGAAGCCTTCTGGATCTCTACGTTGCGCAAGAGACGCAGGTGTTGCTGAAGAATCAGCAGGAAGTTCAGGGAGAGAGTCTGCGCCTGTTGGAACTCCAGCATGCGGAAGGAGCGGTTTCAGCATTTGAAGTGACGCAGGCCCGCATTGCCGCCGACAGCACCCGACTGGTCTTGCGGGACGCCGAGCGGCAACAGGCCGAGGCGCAGGTCGCGGTTGCCAATGCGGTGGGCCTGCCTTCCGCTGCTCTCACCGGAGTGACTCTGTCGTTCGCGGGTTTGATCGATCTTCCGAGCGAGATCCCCGTGGAATCGGCGCGCCGGCAAGCCCTGCTGAACCGTCCCGACGTTCTCGCCGCGCTGGCCGAATACAATGCCAGTCAGTCGGCGCTTCAATTGGAGATCGCCAAACAATATCCCGACATCCATTTCAATCCGGGCTACGAATTCGATCAAGGCGACAATAAATGGTCGCCAGGCGTTGCGGTGACCCTTCCCGTGTTCAGCCGAAATAAGGGGCCGATATCGGAGGCCGAGGCGAGGCGGTCACAGAGTGCGGCGAATTTCAATGCCCTGCAGGTCCGCGTGATGGGGGACATCGAGCGAGCCGTGGCCGCCTGTCATGCCGTTTCACAAAAGGGCCGGGAGGCTGAAGCCATCCAATCGAACCTGGTGACGCAGGAGAAAACGGCGCGCGCCATGATCGAGGCGGGGGAGATTTCCAAGAGTGAACTCATTGCGCTCCGCCTGCAATTGAGCGCCTCGGCTCTCGCGCGGCTGGATTCGCTCACCCGGGCGCAGCTGGCCTTCCAACAACTGGAGGATGTCCTGCAGAGCCCTTTCGGATTGCCGGCCTCGTTGTGGCAACACCCCATCCGGGTGGCGGCCGCAATACCGTGAACTCGTCCGCATGAAAAAACTCATTTTCATCGCCGCCTTTCTCGCACTGACCGCCGCCATGACCTGGCTGGTCTGGATCCGGCCTGTCCCGCAGCCAGGCGAGGAGAAGAAACCGGAGGCGGAAGTCCCGGTCCATGTCGCGAAAATCTCCAGGTCCACGCTCCGGTCCTATGTGACCGCCTATGGCCCGGTTGAGCCGGAGCCCGGGGCCAGTGCGCGTGTGGCGCCTGCGGTGGCCGGAGTGGTTTCCACGGTTTCCTGCGTTGAAGGTCAGTCGGTGGAAAAGGGATCAATGCTGTTCCAGTTGGATACCCGTGCTGCGGAAATCGCGGTGGCTTTCGCCGAGAAGACCGTCGAACGACAGCAGCGCCTGGTGAAAATCGAGGGCACTTCCCAGAAGGCGCTGCAGGAGGCCGAGCAGGTGCTGGCCGCGGCCCGGGCGCAGATGGCATTCCTGCAGATCAAATCCCCGCTCGTAGGCGTGGTGACCAAAATCAATTCCAGAGCAGGCGAGGCCGCCGATCTCACCACCATCCTGGCCGAGGTGATGGATCCCAGCCGATTGGTGGTGAATGCGAACGTCTCCAGCGCTGAACTGGTGACTCTCAAGCCCGGACAATCGGCGGAAGTGACGACCGCCGATTCGACCAATGCGGTGGCCACTTCCGTGATCTATGCCAGTCATCAGGTGGATTCCAAAACCGGTTCCGGGCTGGCTCGGATCGGGCTGCCCGCCAATTCCGGCCTGCGTCCGGGCCAGTTTTCCAGAGTCAGAATTGTCATCGAGGAACGCCCCAACTGCCTGGTGGTGCCGGCTGAAAGCGTCGCCCGCGACGTGAGCGGTGGAACCTACATTGCGCTGGTCGATGGGGACAAAGCCGTGCTCAAGCCGGTCAAGGTGGGATTGCGCGACCGGAATTGGGTGGAGGTGGAAGGTGACGGTGTGGAGGCGGACAAGACCGTGGTGACCGAGGGAGCCTATGGCTTGATCATGACCCAGCAATTCGCCACCCGGATCCGTGTGGTGAACGAGTAGGGCGCAGACCGGGTCGTATTGATGAAGACGTCCACCGCCATCGGTCAGTTTGCCATTCGCCACCGGCTGGCCATTGCCTTTGTCTGCGGGGCCTTGTGTCTGGCGGGCGTCTATGCGGCGCTCAGTCTGCCTTCCTCGGTTTTTCCCCAGACCAATTTCCCGCGGGTTTCCATCATGGTGGAAAATGGCGTCATGCCTGCGGACGCCATGATGGCCACGGTGACCCGGCCGATCGAGGAGGCGCTGAAGGACATTCCCGGCGTGACACGCATCCGCTCCATCACCGGCCGCGGGTCAGCGGAGGTCAGCGTGTTCTTCACCTGGAAAGTCGACATGGTTGAGGCGGAACTCCACATCGAAGCGCGATTGAGCCAGATCCGCGCCGTCCTGCCGGCCACGGTGACCACCACCTCGCGGCGCCTGACCTTTGCCGCCTTTCCCATTCTCGGAGTCAGCCTCACCAGCACCAATCGAAACAACGTGGAGTTGTGGGAAATGGCCCGCTACGAAATCAAACCCCGGTTCCTTCGCATCCCGGGCGTGGCCCGGGTCGATCTGGTGGGAGGGCGCACGCCGGAATATCAGGTGACCGTCGATCCGCTGCGGTTGCAGGCCGCCAATCTGACGCTTGCGCAGGTCACTGATGCCTTGTCCCGCAACAACCAGATCACGCCCACCGGAATGCATGAGGAGAATCACACCCTTTATCTGGCGGTGATGGATGGTCGGGTCCGGAGCCTGCAGGAAATTGAGGAAATGATTGTCAGTCTGGCCAATGGCCGGGCGATCCGGATTCGCGACTTCGCCACGGTCCAGCGTGGTCCGGAGCCGGGCTTCACCGTCGTGACGGCTGAAGGAGTGCCGGCGGTTCTGCTTAATGTCCGCAGTCAACCCGATGGCAGCACACTGGAAATTGCCAACGGACTCCGGAAGGTGATGGAGGAGTTGAAGTCGGGACTCCCGCCCGACGTGCGCCTGGTTTCGTTCTACGACCAATCCCTGTTCGTGCGTGCCTCCGCAGGCAGTGTTTGGGACGCCATTCTTTTCGGTCTGATCCTCTCGGTGGTGATCATCTATCTGTTCCTCAAAAATTGGGGCACCACCTTGACCGCAGTGATTGTCATTCCGGTGACGGTCCTCCTGACACTTCTGGCAATGAGGATTGCCGGCTTGAGCCTGAACATCATGACGCTCGGAGGAATCGCGGCAGCCATCGGATTGATCATCGATGATGCCATCGTGGTGGTGGAGGCAATCCACGCCAGGATGATGAGTGGACTCCCGCGGATGGAGGCGGTTCAAAGCGGCATGGCGGAGCTGCTTCGTCCGCTGGTGGGCTCAACGTTGACGCCAGT
>JANXMD010000331.1 GCA_025354845.1 Verrucomicrobiota bacterium
GCGTGTTGCACCTCGTCTTCCGCATTGCCGATGAACACGGATTGCTGCTGCTGGATCTCAAGGATCTGCGGGCGGTGTTGAAGCACGTCGGCGACAACGCCTCCGCCTTCACCACCGAGTACGGCAACATCTCCGCGGCGAGCGTTGGGGCCATCCAGCGCGGGCTCCTGACCCTGGAAAGCCAGGGCGGAACCGGATTCTTCGGCGAGCCCGCGTTGAATTTGGACGACCTGCTCCAGACCGATTCCGACGGACGCGGAATCATCAACATCCTCTCCGCCGACCGTCTGATGCAATCGCCGCGGGTGTATGCGACAGCGTTGCTCTGGCTGTTGAGCGAACTGTTTGAACGCCTGCCCGAGGCTGGGGACCTGCCGAAGCCCAAGCTGGTGTTTTTCTTCGACGAGGCGCACCTGCTCTTCAACGACATTCCTCCGGCGTTGCTGGAAAAGGTGGAGCAGGTGGTGCGGCTCATCCGCTCGAAGGGAGTCGGGGTGTATTTCGTGACCCAGAATCCGCGGGACATCCCGGATCGCGTGCTGGGTCAGCTGGGCAACCGCGTGCAGCACGCCCTGCGCGCCTTCACCCCGGCCGATCAGAAGCTGGTGCGTGCCGCCGCGCAGACCTTTCGAGCGAACCCGTCGCTGAACACGGAGTCGGTGCTGACGGAACTCGCGGTGGGTGAGGCGCTGGTAAGCTTCCTCGATGAATCCGGCCAGCCGTGCGTGGTCGAACGCGCGCTGGTGCTGCCCCCGGAGTCGCGGGTGGGATCGATCACGGCAGCCGAGCGCCAATCGGTGCTCGCGGGCTCGCTCGTGGCTGGGGTGTATGAGCAGTCGGTGGATCGGGAATCCGCGTATGAACGTCTCGCCGGGGTTCACGCCGCCGTCGGCGGCAATGCCGGCGCCGCAGAGCCTGCGCCGGCGAAGAAAGGATTCTTTTCGGGCTGGTTCGGGGACGACTCCGATTCCGACACCGGAAAGCGCAGCACTTCGGCCGCGTCCTCCGCGTCCCCGTTGCCCAAGGCGGTACCGCGTCGGGGGGGACGCACGCCGGATTCCCTCGGCGAGGTGTTCGTGAAGACGGCGACTCGCAGCCTCGCCACCGCGGTCGTCGGCACGCTGAGTCGGGAGATTCTGCGGGGTCTGCTCGGTGGGAGCCGCCGGCGCTGAATCCGGTCGTCGTCGCGCGATTTCTTCAATGGCCGCATGATTTCGTCCATTCCAGTCCCCGATTGGGTGCCGTGCGACGGCGTGCCGCCTCGATGGGAGTCCCGTGCCCGCTGGGCTGGGGCGCTGATCTCCGGCGTGGTGCTGGCGCTTTGCCATCCCGCGCCGGCCTGGAGTGGACTCGCCTGGATTGCGCCCGGGTTGCTGTGGCTCGCCGTGCTGGGTGCGGCACCCAAGCGCGCCTTTCAATTGGGTTGCTTCGCTGGCGGCGCGCAGTCGCTGATCGCCTTGCGCTGGCTGCTGCACATTCCGTTTCCCGCCGGTGCTGTGGCCGGCTGGATCGCACTGTCGGCCTACCTCTGCCTGTTTAGCGGCGTCTGGTGCGCTTGGGTGAGTTGGACCCTTCGACCTGCGATGTTCGGTGGCGACGGAACGCAGATTGGACCCCTGGCGTGGCGCGCTGCGGCGATCGCCTACTGTTCGCAGGGTTGGTGGCGTCGCACCGGGTGGATTGCCGCGGCCGCGGCCGCATGGGTGGCCATGGAAATGATCCAGGCACGGCTGTTCACGGGGTTCTCGTGGAACGGGCTTGGAGTCACCCAATGGCGCAATGGACCGCTGATCCAGTTGGCGTCCGTAACGGGGGTGTACGGCGTCTCGTTTCTGGTCTGCTGGGGGTCGCTCGCCCTGGGATCCGCGGCGCTGCTCGTGTACTTCCGACCGGCGATGCGCTTTGCCTGGATGGCCGAGGGACGCTTCCCGCTGGTGGTGCTGCTGATCCTCGTGGGGTGGGGATTCAACCGAATGATGTCCACGGCGCGCCTTCCGGAGGCGGCTCGAAAGATCTCAATGGGGTTGGTGCAGCCCAGCATTCCCCAGCAGTTGATTTGGAACGATGGCGCGAGTCCGGAACGCTTTGAAAAGGCGCGACGGCTTTCGTCGCAGGCGCTGGCCACTCGGCCGGAGATTCTGGTCTGGCCCGAGGGATTCCTTCCCGCCTTCAGTGAATCCCAGCTGACCGAGATGACCCGTTTGGTCGGCTCCGCCAATGCGTGGTGGATCTTTGGCGCCGATGATGCGGAGGCATCTCCGCCGGCAGGATCCCGCCCTGGGACGCATCCCGACGCCTACAACGCCGCGATTCTGGCTTCCCCGTCCGGCCGCTACGAACGCGTGTATCGCAAGCGCCATCTGGTCCTGTTCGGCGAGTACATCCCGCTTTCCCGAAAGCTGCCCTTCCTCAACTCGCTGATTCCCATTGGCGATGGCTTCGCCGCCGGCAAGGCGCCGGTGCCGTTTCCGATTCA
>JANXMD010000384.1 GCA_025354845.1 Verrucomicrobiota bacterium
CAGTTTCGCCACGAACGCATCGTACCCACCGCCAATCGACTTTTGGGCGGCCCCAGGCGTGACCGGAAAATTCGTCGAGCTCGTCCAGCCCACCACGTAGGCGTTGCCATCCGGATCCACTGCGATGCCGCGGCCCAGTTCGAGGTCACTGCCGCCGAGGTAGGTCGCGTAGGCGAGGGATTTGCCATCCGGATTCAGCTTCGCTACAAAGGCGTCGTTGCTGCCGCCAAATACCGGTTGGGCGGAACTGGTGCCCGGGAGCACGTCGCTGGTTTCGCCGGTTAGATACACGCTGCCAGCGGCATCGACCGCGAGGGCGCGACCGCTGAGGCCAGACAAGAAGGTGGAATAGACCAGGGTCTTCCCGTCCGGCGAAAGCTTCGTCACGAACGCGCCGTAGCCCGTGTCGTAAGTGCCGATGACGGCGGTGTGCGGAAATGGATCCGACCTGGTTTGCCCGAGGACGTACACGGCACCATCGGCACCCACAGCGACCGCGAAACCGGAATCAGTGGTGTAACCGTTTCCTCCTCCGCCGAGGTAGGTCGAAAAGGCGGTGGTGGCGGTCGGAACCGGCTGCGCTGCGGAACGCGGGTTGAAGTCGAAGCCAACCAGGAGCAGCAAGAGGGGAAGAAATCGCTTCATGCAAAAAAGGAAATTGGGCGCCGCCTTCGACCAAGGCATGGGAGGCTCACCGGGTCATTCCGGCAACGGCAAAGTCCATGGTCTGCTGCAGCAATTCGAGCAACGCGGTGGTTCGGCGCGCCAGGCGCATCGGCACGAGCCCCCAACGTTTCGATCTCATTGGCGGGGCGGGGTGGGGTGGGTGGTAGGTGAGGTGGCGGTTGCCCGCCCATTGCATGATGGGCGCTCCCTTCCATCAGGTCGTTGGGAAATTCGGGGTTTTTGAATTTTGTAAGAACCAAGTAGTTGCGTGCGAATCATTCCGTGATGAGCTTGTCCTACAAGTAACTGCTGCCGGTGTCAGAAAGCCAATGCCCCGTCGGAACAAGGAAAGGGATCGATCCAATGCCTCACTCAGGAACACACATTACCATTGCGCAGGTGCTTGCGCTGACGGCGGTGGACGACTGGAACCGAAACAGTCAGAACCCCAATCCGGACCCCAACGTCCTTACCGATCCTGCTGCCGATGCGGGCCCTGATCGTTGGCCGCTTGGTCACCCCAATGCCGACGACACCACGCCCGAGGGAAATCGAATGCGATACGCCTGCCTCGGTGCCATTGGTCCGGATGTCCTCTACATGATGATGGATTTCGGTGCGGATCTCCAAAATCTCGCGGATTTCCTGGTGAAGTTCGGCGGAACGTTTGAAGCCATCGGTAGCAACATGGAGAAGCTAAACCGATACCTGAGTCAGACCGAGTCGGAACTGACGCATGGTGACACCTTCTACCTCACCCAGAGCACGATGGCGCTCTCCGCGATCATCGAGAAGTCCTTCCTCAGCCTTGTCTCGGAGTATGGATTCAACTTCTGGGCAAACTTCACTCCCAAGCGGGAATCGGACCGACCACGAGAAGAGTGGTATTGGGCCGATATGCTTCACTACATCAAATCGGGCGATTTCCTGCAGACGCTCTGGAACCAGGCGAGCGCCCAGAACGATTTGTTACTGCGAGCCAAATTCAGATCCTACTCTCTCGGGTACATGACGCACTATGTCACCGACACCCTGGGACACCCGTACGTCAATCAGGTGGTTCAATCGCCCTTCCGCGACTACTGGCAGCGGCACTATTTGGTCGAGAACTTCATTGATGCCTACGTCTGGGACCAGTGGCACACCGGTCAGCAGCAGCCGCCTCCGCAGGGAAGTGGCACGCCCGCACCGACGCAAGAGGAGCAAGCACCGGATATCACCAACCTCACTCCCAGTGGCGTTATTGGTGCGGGAGCGCCGTTTAACTACTCACGTGTCAATGACTGGATCAACATTGGCACGGTTGGATTAGATGAGCAGATTGACGGAGTCTTCAACCAGGTGGGTGATGCCATCAAGCAGGCCGCGGATGTCTTTCAGAACGCAACCTCACACCTGCCCTCGGATTGGAATGGGTGGGCGATGAACTTCACTGCTGCCCCAACAAATCTGGATGTCGACCTGACCTCTGAGGCCGACGTCAAGGCGTGGGCGAAGTACGTCTCCGATGCCATCCGGGCCACCTATCCGAAGAGCTCCACCTGCCGTGTCCCGGAGCGTCTTAAGTTCCTGACCGCTGCGCAGGGCGGCCACCAGGTGCGCGCCGACGGCTTTCCGACTGCTGAGGACGTCGCACAGGCCTACGCCCTTATGCGCATGATCATGAAGTTTAGCACGGAGGCGAAGCTTCAGTCGCCGATGCCACCGGTGTATTCCGATCCGGTAGCGGTGCAGGCGATTGAGAACCAGTTGAATCAGGCCATTCAGACGATCATGGCGGCTGCGTCCAACACGCCACCCACCCCTACACCCGGCGGCACCCTTTCACTCGGCGGTGTTTTCAATGCCGTTCACGATGCGGCGGTCTATGTTGCACAACTTGCCGGCGCGACGGCTCAGGCGGCCGCGACCTTGCTGAATCAGTTGCTCAATGACCTCGAGAATCTGCCGGCCAATGCCGCGCAATCGGTGATGGCAACGTTGAACGACGGCATCAAGTGCGCGCTCTATCATCTCTCGGTTGCGCTCTATGGAATGTATCAGCAGGCTTCCCAGGCGTTTATGCTGGAGGGATATCAGACTCCGGCAACCGAACAGCTGCAGATATCGTTCGCTGCCGGCGGCGGGCAGCATCTCAATACGGCGGACCTCTGGAAATCGCCCGGCAACCTCCCCAGTGGACTTTACCCGGTGAAGGAATCGATTCTTAAGAGCCCGTCCGAAAACGGTGCTGATATAGGACTCGGTTGTCGTTTGATCGAAAAAGCCGATAAAGTGGCCTAGAATGGTCTATTTGCGTTGACTCCGGTGCTGGGCCTGAATTGGCCA
>JANXMD010000547.1 GCA_025354845.1 Verrucomicrobiota bacterium
CCCTCTCGTTCTCCTCCGCTCGCGGCGATGCCCGTCGGGACCGTTTCTGGTCGTCGCCGCCATGCTGGGCGGCACGATGGTTCTTGAGGCCGCAGTCGCGCCGGTTACAGGCCGCATTGAGTACAATCGCGACATCCGTCCGATTCTGTCCGAGAACTGCTTCCTCTGCCACGGCCCGGACAAGAACACGCGGAAGGCTAACTTGCGGCTCGACCTTTCCGACGAGGCGGTGCGACCCGGGAAGTCGGGCAAGGTGGCCATCGTCCCGGGGAAACCGTCGGAAAGTGAATTGGTGCGACGTCTCGGGACCTCCGATACGGACGACCTCATGCCGCCGCCCGAGACGCATAAGCAGGTCACCGCTGAACAACGGGCCCGGATCCAGCGTTGGATCGTTGAGGGCGCGGTGTATCAGCCGCACTGGGCCTACGTGGCGCCGGTACGGCCGGCGATTCCCGGCGCGCGCGGCGTGCCGCCGATCGACGCCTTCATCGATGCCAAGCTGGCCGGACAAGGGCTCAAGCGTTCGGCGGAGGCAGATCGCGCAACGCTGTTGCGCCGGCTTAGCCTGGATCTCACGGGACTTCCGCCAGCGCCGGCCGAGGTGGAGGCGTTTGTTCGTGATCGGTCCGGCGATGCTTACGAGCGCCAGGTCGAACGGCTGCTCCGTTCACCGCATCATGGCGAGCGTATGGCGGTGCCGTGGCTCGACGTGGTGCGTTACGCCGACACGGTGGGATATCACGGCGACCAGAACATCAACGTCTTTCCGTATCGGGAATACGTCATCAACGCCTTCAACCGGAACAAGCGCTTCGACCAATTCACCCGCGAGCAGCTGGCCGGCGATCTGATGGCCGGCGCCGCGGATGAGGCGCGCGTCGCGACCGCCTTCAACCGGTTGAACATGGTCACCCGCGAGGGCGGGGCGCAGCCGAAGGAGTATCTGGCCAAGTATGCCGCCGACCGGGTTCGTACCGTCGCCATGACCTGGCTGGGTTCCACCATGGGATGCTGCGAGTGCCACGACCACAAGTACGACCCGTTCTCGACGAGGGATTTCTACTCCATGGAGGCCTTCTTCGCCGACGTGAAGCAATGGGGTGTCTACAATGACTACGACTACACCCCGAATCCGGATCTCAAGGGCTGGAGCAACGATCATCCGTTCCCGCCCGAGATCGAGGTCGACAGTGCGTATCTGCGTCGCCGGGCCTCGCGGTTGTCCGACGCGATGAGCCAGTTGGAACGCCAGGCGGCCGCGGCTCCGGGGTTGGAGGCGTGGCGTCGTCGGGTGAATGCATTCACTACCGCCAATCCCGACGGCTGGATCACACCGACGCCAGTGCCCGCGACCAATTCCACCCGGGTGACGGTGCGTACCGATGGTTCCGTCGCGGTCATCGCGACCGGTGCGGCGCGCAATGGGGACGCGGTGATTCGTATCCCACTTGCGGGGCTGGACGCGGTCCCGATTGCCGCGCTGCGGGTGGAGCTGTTACCCGAAGGGACCAACGGCATCACGCTCGGCGGCGGTAGTGTCACGATTCGCCCGGGATTCGAGTGGGTGGATGTCGCGGGCAATTCGGAGGCCGTGGCGATCGATGGTGCCGAGGCAACGCTCAGCGAGCCGCGTTATGCCAATGGGCATGACCTGCTTGGCGTTCAGGAAGGCTGGAAGACCAGCCGGGCGCGAGTGCGCGAACCGCACGTGGCTGTTTGGACACTCAAGAATCCTCGAAACGCCGGCGCGGGCAGATCTCTGCGCGTTACGCTTCGAACCGACCAAGTGCAGCGGTTCCGCGTGTCGCTGACGCCACTCGCCAACGCCTACCCGCTAGCCTCGGGCAGACAAACCGAATGGAGCGGCGCCTTGAGTGCTCGGGAGGCGACCCCGCGGGGTGCCCAGGCACTGGCTATTCCGTTCTTGCTCGGTGGCGATGTCCCGGTTGAAACGCGCACGAAGTGGCTCGCGCTTCGACGCCAGTGGCTGGAATGCCAGGGTGGGCGAACTCCAGTCGTGGTCACGGCCGCGTGGAAGCCCTATCCGATTCACGTGCTACCGCGCGGCAACTGGCAGGACGACTCCGGCGAAGTGGTGGCACCCAATCCCCCGCGCTTCCTCCCTCGTGGCGGATTACCTGCCTCGACGAACCTCACGCGGGCGGATCTGGCCGACTGGATCCTCTCGCCGGCGAATCCGTTGACCGCTCGGGTGTTCGTGAACCGTCTTTGGAAGCAGTTCTTCGGCACCGGCCTGTCGGCGCAAGTGGACGATTTGGGGGCCCAGGGTGAGTGGCCCACCCACCCCGAACTGCTGGATTGGATGGCCGTCGAGTTTCGTGAAAGCGGCTGGGATGTTCGCCATCTCATCCGCCTGATCGTCACGTCCGGTGCCTACCGTCAGAGCGCGAATCTGAGGCCCGATCTGCATGATCGCGATCCCAACAACCGCTGGCTGGCCTCGCAGAATCCACGTCGCCTGGAGGCGGAGTTCGTTCGCGACAACGCCCTCGCCATTGCCGGACTTCTGGATCCGGAGATCGGGGGCCCCAGCGCCTTCCCGTATCAGCCGGGGAACTACTACGCGAATATCCAGTTCCCGGATCGCGACTATCATGCCAGCGCCGGATCGGAGCAGTACCGACGCGGGCTCTACAGCCACTGGCAGCGCACCTTCCTGCATCCGATGCTGGCGAATTTCGATGCGCCTGCCCGCGAGGAATGCACGGCCGCTCGGACCGTCTCCAACACGCCGCAGCAGGCTCTCACCCTGCTCAACGATCCCACTTTTGTTGAGGCCTCCCGCGCCTTTGCCCAGCGCCTGCTTTCCGATGTGCGAGCCAAGGACGAGGCCCGCCTCCGACAGGCGTTCCGACTCGCACTGTCGCGGGACCCCAAGCCCGCTGAACTGATTTCGCTCACCGCCTTTCTGCAGCAGCAGCGCGGGGAGGCAGCCAAGCAACCGGCCGACGCGGCGAAATTCGTCGCCGTAGGTCAGGCGCCGAGCTCGCCCCTGCCAGCAGTGGAACTTGCGGCCTGGACGCAGGTCGCCCGAGTGGTGTTGAACCTGCACGAAACGGTCACGCGCTTCTGATCCGAACGAACCTCTTTCTGATTGCTCGATGACTCCGCATCCCTTTCCAGGCATGGATCCTTCCGCCTTCGCTCTCTCGGTCAATCGCCGCACCTTTTTGCAGCGTTCTGCCTACGGCCTGGGGGGCGTCGCGCTGGCGTCGCTGCTGGAACGTTCGCTTGCCGCGCCGGCCGCCGGGGTGCCTGCGGGGTGGAAGGGCCTGCTGCGTGAGGCGCAGTTTCCAGTGAAGGCCAAGCGGATCATTCACCTCTGTATGGCGGGTGGGCCGTCGCATCTCGAAACCTTCGACTGGAAACCCAAGCTCAAGGCGCTTCACGACCAGCCATTCCCGGAGTCCTTTACCCGGGGACAGCAGCTGGCGCAGCTGCAGAACAAGGTCCTCAAGGCCCGTGGCGCCTTCTGCAAGTTCACCGCATCGGGGAAGTCGGGGTTGGAAATCTCCGACCTCTTTCCGCAGATCCAGACCGTGGCCGACGAATTGTGCGTGGTGCGCTCGATGCAGACCGAACAGATCAACCACGATCCGGCCCACGCCTTCATGAACAGTGGGTCCATCGTGAAGGGGCGCCCCAGCATGGGCTCGTGGCTGCTCTACGGCCTCGGGGCGGAAACGGAGAATCTGCCCGGCTTCGTGGTCCTCACGTCGTCCGGACGCTACGGTCTCCAACCGGTATCGGCGCGCCAGTGGTCCTCGGGATTTCTTCCCAGCAAGTTCCAGGGCATCCAGCTGCAGTCGCGCGGTGATGCAGTGCACTACGTCGGCAATCCCGAGGGCGTCTG
>JANXMD010000566.1 GCA_025354845.1 Verrucomicrobiota bacterium
ATAGCGCCTACTGCCCATTACCGATACCCGCAAGAATCCCACCCCGGCGGGTTTGTAAAAGGAGAAGCTATTCAGGTGGAGGCGGGAAGTCTTTACCCAATCGAAGTGGTGATCGGTGAACAGCCCGTCGCCTGGGCGCCATGGATGTGCCACTTCTTGTCGGGCACGATGCCCAGCTTGGTGAACTCCTGGTAACTCTTGTGAATCTTGGTCAAGAGCGATCCAGAAGCCATGCACACCACCGTGTGGTCAGGCACCTGCCAGTCGAGCTGCTCCTGAATCTCGAAGCCCATGCTCTTGCTGCCCTCGGCGTAATAGGGGCGCATATTTACATTCACAAACGCCCAGCCGTACTTGCCGGCGATCTCGGCGCAGAGGCGGTTGACCTCGTCGTAGTGCCCCTTGATGCCCACGACATTCGCGCCGTAAACCAGCGAGTTCACCACCTTGCCCTGCTCAAGATCGGAGGGGATGAAGACATACGCATCCAACCCCGCGGCGGCGGCGTTCGCCGCAACCGAATTGGCGAGGTTACCGGTGGAGGCGCAAGCCACGGTCTTGAAGCCCAGCTCCACCGAACGGCTCAGCGCCACGCTCACCACGCGGTCCTTGAACGACAACGTGGGATAGTTGACGGCGTCGTTCTTGATCCAGAGCTCGCGGATGCCGAGACGTTTGGCAAGGCGGTCGGCTTTCACCAGCGGCGTGTAGCCCACCTGACAGCCAACGGTCGGCTCGCCGGCGACCGGCAGCAGTTCGCGGTAACGCCACATCGACTTGGGACGCGACAGAATCGATTCACGGGTCAGCGTTCTCTGGATGCGCTCGTAGTCATACGCCACCTCCAGCGGACCGAAATCGAACTCGCAGACATGCGTGGCGGTCAGCGGATACTCGCGCCCGCACTCACGGCACTTCAGCGCCTTCATGAAACCGTTCTTCTCGCTCATGATCCAAATCTTCCGCGTCTTCGCATTGCTGATCGTTCGGAAGCGGACCCGCACCAGGCACCGTGCCGGCGCGAGCAACAAAAAAGCCCACTTCTCATAACGACGAAGAGAAGAGGGCGAAAACGCGAACCGGCTCTTCTCATCGTTGTCGGAACCCCGTTGCCGGGACTCCGAACCGGAATTGGCACCTGGACATCGAACTGCCAGTTCGACCGGTTGCCGTGGCATCGTCGGGCCGTACCCTCCGCCACTCTGGATGAGTGTTCCGATTCCTCGGAACGGCTGAATCAATGCGACAGACGACCCGGAGCTGTCAAAGGGAATTTCCCGTACGGGCCGATCAGATCAACGCGTCATCGGCCAACCCGCGGCCACCAACCCTTTGTAGCCGCCGATGAGCGACGTGACGTTGCGATAGCCCATCTGCTGTGCCGCGTCGGCGCTCAGGGCGCTGCGGAAACCGCCGCCGCAGTAGAGCACAATCTCGGCGTCCAGATCGGGAATGCGGGTCTCCAAATCGCGCTCCAGGATCCCCTTCCCCAACTGCACGGCCTGCACCGCGTGACCTGCCGCCCATTCACTTTCCTCGCGCACGTCAATGAGCACCAGCGAGGGATTGGCGACGAGGCGGACCTTGAGGTCATCAATACTGACTTCGCGAATCCGCGACTTGGCCGACTCCACGATCTTCAAAAACCCGGGGCTGTGTTGCATCGCGAGAGGCTAGGCGGCGGGACGCGACGCTCAATCCCGAAGTTTCCTCCTTGTGCCACGGCAACCACGTCCGAAAGTCCGCCCGTGCCGGAGCGTCCCGCGACGACCCCCATCGTCCTCAGCCTTGCCACCGCCGTGTTCCTGTGGGGCGGCAACAACGTCGCGTTGAAACAACTCATGCGCAGTTGGACCCCGGCCTGGACCGGCTCGACGCGATTCCTCCTCGCCGGCGGAATCCTGATGGGGCTCCTCCGCTGGACGCCGTGGTTCGGTCGCATCCCGCCCCCACCGTCGGAACTTCGCCGCGCACTGTGGTGGCGGGGAGGCGGCCTGATGGCGACCTACATCGTCCTGTGCAACCTGTCTCTGCGTTTCATTCCCGCCTCCCACTTCGCCCTCGAACTCGCGCTGTCGCCGATTTGGGCCCTTTGGCTGGAATCCGGTTCCCACGGAGTCCGAGACCGATTGCGTCACTGGGCCGCCGCGGGACTCGCCTTCTCCGGAGTCGGACTGCTGCTCTGGCCCGCCCTGCATCATCCCGACGAAACGCGCTGGTATGGTGAATTGCTGGGCCTCGCCTCAGGCTGGTTCTGGACCTTGCACAGCCGGCAGGGCAAGCGGCTCGCCGAAGGCTGGTCGGGCACCGCCGTGGCCGCGCATTCCATGTGGCGCGCCGGAGTGCTACTGATGCCCATCGCCGCCTTCGAAGTTTTGCGAGGCGGACAGTTGCCACCGATCACAACCCAATTGGTAGGCATGCAGGCGTATTGCATCGTCCTGGGTGGCGTCATTCCCTTCACGCTTTGGAATCAGTGCCTGACCCGCTGGCCAGTGAGTCGCGTCGCGCTGTTCGGCAATCTCATTCCCGGATCCACCATGGCCTGGGCCGCAATCGCTGGATTCGAGCGCCCCAGCCCAACATTCGCGATGTCCATGCTGCTGATCTTCGGCGGCGTCGTGCTTGGCCAATGGGACTGGGACCGCACTTTCGCCCGCTTCTGGATGCCCGAGGACTAGCCACGGTCAGATTTGGCCCCGCTCATTTCCCTCTTACTCTTACTCTTACTCTTACTCGTAATCGTAATCGTAATCGCCCCGCCCCATTCCCCATGAAACCCGTCACCATCCGTCTGTTCGTCAAATCGTTCTGCCCGTGGTGCAGCGAGGCCACTGAATGGCTCGATGTCCACGGAATCGCCTACGAAACCCTCAACGTCAGCCGTTCCGCCGAGGCTCGGGCCGAGATGTATGAGCTCACCGGCCAGACCAAGGCGCCGTCCATCGACGTCGACAAACACATCCTGGCCGACTTCGGAGTGGACGAACTGGAGACCTGGTGGCGGCAAATGGACTTCGACCCGAAAGTTTGAGAGCCGGATAGGGATAGGGAGGACACGGATTCTCACGGACCTTCGACCTTCGACCTTCGACCCTCGACTTTCGACTCTACATCGCTCCGCGAGAATCCGTGAAATCCGTGTCGCCCCTCTCGTTTTCGGAAACTAACCTGCTCCTATGTTCAATGCACCGGATGCGATGCCCGCTGGACGTGTCGCCCCTGCCGCCCTCGACTCGCTTTCCCGCGAGATCCTGGAGCTGAAGCGCTCGCTGAACGCGGTCATCCTGGCCCACAACTACCAGGTCGCTGAGATTCAGGACGTTGCCGATTTTGTCGGCGATTCCCTCGGTCTTGCCCGTCAGGCAGCGCGCACCTCTGCCGACGTGATCGTCTTCTGCGGCGTGCACTTCATGGCCGAGACCGCGAAAATTCTGAATCCGTCCAAGCATGTGCTGCTCCCGGATCTCGACGCGGGATGCTCGCTGGAATCCAGCTGCCCGGGTTCGAAGCTTCGCGCGCTTCAGGGGACCAATCCGAACTTCTGGACCATCGCCTACATCAACTGCTCGGCCGAGGTGAAGGCGCTCGCCGATTGCATCTGCACCAGCGGCAATGCGGTGAAAATCGTCAATGCCGCTCCCAAGGATCGGGATCTGCTCTTTGTGCCTGATGAAAACCTGGGCGGTTGGGTGATGGAGCAGACTGGGCGTCCCATGACGTTGTGGAAGGGCGATTGCTACGTGCATGTCGAGTGGACGCACGCCGCGATCACGCGCATCCGTCAGCTCCATCCCGGTGCGCCGGTGGTGGCGCATCCCGAGTGCCCGAAGGCGGTGAGAATGCTGGCCGATGAGGTCTGCTCGACCGAGAAGATGGTCACTTGGTGCCGCAGTACGCCGGCGAAGGACATCATCATCGCCACCGAGGCGGGCATGCTGCACCGGCTCAAGAAGGAGTGCCCGGACAAAAACTTTATCCCCGCGCCGACCGATCGGTGCGCCTGCAACGAATGCCGCTTCATGAAAATGAACACCCTGGAGAAGGTGCGCGACTGCATGGCCAACCGGACTCCCGAGATCCAGCTTCCGCCAGAAATCGCCGCGAGAGCGCGGGTGTCCATCGAGCGGATGCTTGAGATCTCAGGTCGCGACTAAGTCGGACTCCGTGCCGGGAGCGAGCCGATCAGGATTCGGTACCCCGGTGCTGGCTCGAATCGTCAATTCCGCACCCAGACGCCGTGATGGCGCCGGCAGCCCGCGCAGTTGCGCGCTCATCAACTCCATCGCAAGCGTCCCCAGTCGATACTTGGGCTGACGAATGGTGGTCAGCGGCACGCGGAAAAACTCGCTGGCCATCACGTTTCCAAATCCCACGACGCTCAGATCCCGCGGAATCCGGATGCCCTGGTTCATCAACGTGTTGGCGGCGCCGATCGCCACCAGATCATTCACACATTGCAACGCCGTGGCCTCGGCATGTTCCTGCATGAACTGCAGGGCGGCAGCGGCTCCGTCCTCCACCGTGGCTCCGGCGGTGAAGATCAGCTCGTCCCGAACCGCGAGGCCAGCATCGCGCAGGGCCCGACGATAGCCTTCGATCCGCTCGGCGGCCCACGGAGTGTTCATCGGGCCGGCAAAATAGGCGATGCGTCGGTGCCCGAGCTCGATCAGGTGCCGGGTGGCGGCTTCGCTGGCCGCGGCATCGTCGGCGGCCACCGTTGGAAATCCCCGGCAGAACGGCGCCGACTGGCTCAGCAGAACAGTCGGAATCCGGCGCCGCTGCAGCTCCTGATAAATCGGTGCGTCCGCCTCCATGCGATAGACCGGTGACAGGAACAACCCGTCGATGCGCCGCGCGATCATTCTCCGGATCACCGCCTCCTCCCGCTCGGGCCGGTTCAGCGAATGGCCCACCACCAGATCGTATCCCAGTTCATGAGCCTGCTGTTCTAGGGCGTAGAGCACGCGGGCATACAGCGGATTGGTGACCGCTGAAATCACCACGCCAAACAACCGGGTCGTGCCGCTGCGAAATCCCTG
>JANXMD010000640.1 GCA_025354845.1 Verrucomicrobiota bacterium
GGATCCCACTCTGGCGGCCCGGATTCTCTTGGTGGAAGAGTGTCTGCGGCAACTTCCCGAGATTCTCACTGGAGCGTTGGAACCGGCCACGGTCCTGTTTCCCCGAGGTTCCATGGAACGAGTGGAGGGCGTGTATCAGCGCAATCCGCTCGCGGATTTCTTCAACGACGTGGTGGCGGCGCTGGTGCGCCAGTGCGTTGACGTCCGCCGCATGGAGGCGCCGGATCGTCCGGTCCGCCTGTTCGAAATTGGAGCGGGAACCGGCGGGACCACCGCTCGCGTGCTGCGTCAGGTGTCGGCGGACGGCCGCGCGGTGGACTACGTGTACACCGATCTCTCCAAGGCGTTTCTCCTCTTTGCGGAGGAGCGTTATGCCTCGGGGAATGCCGGACTTTCGACGCGCCTGTTCGATGCTGAGGTGTCGCCGATGCTGCAGGGAATTGACCCCGGTGGCTTTGACGTCGTCATCGCCACCAACGTTCTCCACGCAACCTGCGATCTCCGCCGAACACTTCGGCACGCCAAGGCGCTGCTGGCGCGGAACGGCATTCTCCTGCTCAACGAGGTCACCAGCAAAACGTGGTTTCAGTTCCTGACCTTTGGGCTCCTGGAGGGGTGGTGGGGTTTTGAGGATCCGGAGCTTCGGATTCCGGGATCGCCGGTGCTGGATCGCGCGGCGTGGACGCGAGTCCTGGAGGAAGAAGGATTTGCGGTGCGTTGCAGTCTGGAAGAGGCCGGGGACCGTTTGGGGCAGGAGGTGTTCCTTGCAGAAAGTGACGGTCTCCTGCGTGACCGTCGTCCAGTAGATTTGAACCAGGGGCCTTCGGCGGAGGTTCCACGTCCTGCGAGGAGCGGGGTCGTATCTGGCGCGTCTGAAATCGACACCGAGGCACGCGTGGAACAGGCCGTTGCCGAGGCGCTCTGTCAGACACTTCGGCTGACGAAGGGGGATCTGAAGCCGGACCTTTCCTTTGCCGACTACGGGATCGATTCGATATTGACGGGGGCGCTGTTGGATCGCGTGAACGCGGCCCTCGGGCTCTCGGTGAATGCGACGGTGCTCTTCGACCACTGTACGGTCGCTCGATTGAGCCGGCATCTTTCCGAAAACTTTGGACCGGCGTTGGCGCTGGTGCGTCCTGGCGAGCGCCCAAAGGCGATGGAATCCGGCGATTCCAAGGCTCCAACTTCGTGCGAGCCGCGATCCGCCGTGGAGCGGCGCACGGTGGACATCGCCGTGATTGGCATGTCAGGACAGTTTCCCGGGGCGCCCGACGTCGAAGGCTTCTGGAAAAACCTGGTCCGGGGAACGGACGTCATTCGCGAGCTGCCTGAGCACTACCTGCCTTCGAGCCAGCACTCCCAGGGCGAAAAGCGGCGAGGAATGGCGTATTCGAATCGCGGAGGCGTTTTGGAGGATCGCGACTGTTTCGATCCGTTGTTCTTCAAGATTTCGCCGCGTGAGGCGGAGTCGATGAATCCGCATCAGCGTCTGGTGATGCAGGAGGGGTGGCGTGCGCTGGAGGACGCAGCCGTGGATCCCAAGTCACTGACTGGCCAGCCGGTCGGGGTGTTCGTGGGCGCGGAATCCTCCGGGTACTGGCACGAAACGTTGAGCGGCTATTCCGACGCCATCGTCGCGTCGCGACTGTCGTACCTGTTGAATCTAACCGGACCCGCATTCGTGGTGAACACCGGGTGTTCGTCATCCGGAGTGGCACTGCATCAGGCGTGCCGGAGTCTCCGCGAAGGGGAGTGCACGCTCGCCCTCGCGGGAGGGGTCTTTGCGGTGATGAATCCGCAGTTGCTCGTGGCGATGTCGCAGATCGAGATGCTGAGCCGAAGCGGGGTGTGCAGCACCTTCGATCAGGCAGCGGATGGTACCGTGCTGTCAGAAGGCGTTGGCATGGTGGTGCTGAAGCGCCTGGAAGATGCGATCCGTGACGGGGATCCGATTCACGGAGTCCTCCTGGGATCCGGAGTGAATCAGGACGGTGCGAGCAATGGGATCACGGCGCCGAACGGCGACGCGCAGGAGCGGCTGATCGGCGAGGTTTACGATCGATACGGGATCGATCCGGCCGGGATCACGTACATCGAGGCTCACGGAACGGGAA